>NZ_CAKZPW010000246.1:0-10337 GCF_937139385.1 uncultured Maritalea sp.
TACATCCCGTTTGGGCTTTACGGTTTTGCTGCCTCTCGTTTCACCGGCGCTTGGATTGGATTTAAAACAATTTCTGAGGTTCTTGAATCAAGTGCAGCGATTGAAGTGCCGCAGCCGCGTGCCTTCAAAGCACCTAAGGATTATGTGCCACCGTTTGATCTCAACCATGACCCGGCCACAAGCTTTGGGCCCATTTTGGAGCAAAAGCTGTTGGTGCGCTTGGATGCGATGCGCGCCTTTGCCAAAGCAAATCCCATCGACAAAGTGGCGTTTGGCGCGAAGAAGCCAAAAACGGCAATCGTTGCAGTAGGCAAAGCCTATGCTGACCTCATCGAAACGTTCAAAAAACTTGGCGTATCAGAAGCCGCCGCAAAACGTTTAGGGGTTGGTATTTATAAAGTTGGGCTTGTTTGGCCCATCGAGCCAACAGGGTTCGAGACATTCCTGCAAGACGCTGAAAAGCTCTTGGTGGTTGAAGAAAAACGCTCCGTTGTTGAAACTCAACTCAAGGATCTTTTCTACAACAAACAACAGGGCAATCGCTTCACCATCATTGGAAAGCGCGACTTGGCTGGCGCGCCATTGTTGCCCGAAGCGGGCGAGCTTCGTCCTTCCATTTTGGCGCAGGTGGTTCATGACTTTTTGAACCTTGAGGGCACACCTCCTAACGCGCTCCCTGCGCCAAACCTGTCCGATTTAGAGGTGGCACGGCGCACACCCTATTTCTATTCAGGTTGCCCACACAACCGCTCAACCAATTTGCCCGAAGGCAGCAAAGCGCTGCCTGGCATTGGGTGCCATTTCATGGCGTCTTGGATGGGTCGGGAGACCAACGGCATCGTGCAAATGGGCGGCGAGGGGGTCAATTGGATCGGCATGTCGTCCTATACGGGACGCGAGCATATCTTCCAAAACCTTGGCGACGGCACCTATTTCCATTCCGGGCTTTTGGCCATTCGCCAATCAATCGCTGCCCAATCAAATGTCACCTATAAAATTCTCTACAACCACGCCGTTGCCATGACCGGTGGACAAGATGTGGATGGTGAACTCAGCGTAGAAGCCATTATTGCGCAATTGCGCGCTGAAGGCATTAAACGCATCGCATTGGTTAGTGATAAACCCGAACGCTTCCGTTGGGATTTGATGCGCGGCGAAGGTATGAGCATTGACCACCGCAAAAACCTTGATGCGGTTCAAGAAGAGCTCAAAGGCCTAAAAGGCGTTACTGCGTTGATTTTTGATCAGGGCTGCGCCACCGAAAAACGCCGCAAGCGTAAACGCGGATTGATCGAGGACCCTAAGAAGCGGGTGTTCATCAATCCAAGCGTCTGTGAAGGCTGCGGCGATTGCTCGGTGCAATCCAACTGTATTTCTGTGAGCCCGGTGAAAACCAAATGGGGCGTTAAACGCACGATTGATCAATCCTCATGCAACAAAGATTTTTCATGTGTTGAAGGGTTTTGCCCAAGCTTTGTCACCATTGAAGGCGAAGAAGAAAAAGCAACCGGCGACATAAACCGGCGCGCCCATTTGTTGACCAATGTTGCCTCTTTGCCAGAGCCAAAACACGCCAAAACGGGTGAGATTTTGATCACCGGTATTGGTGGCACTGGCGTTGTCACTGTGGGCGCCGTTTTAGCCATGGCAGCTCACCTGCAAGGCAAAGGCGCTTCCGTCCTTGACTTTATGGGGTTCGCCCAAAAGGGCGGTGCGGTGATCTCGCACCTCAAAATCCTGGAAAAACCGGGATTGGAAACCCCTGTGCGGATCGACAAAGGTTCTGCTGATGCATTGATCGCTTGCGATTTGGTCGTGGCCAATATGGCTGAACCCATGGCAACGCTCACAACAGAAAAAACCCACGTTATCGCCAACACGAAAATCCTGCCAACAGCAGATTTTGTGTTGCGCGGTCTTGCGGACTTCCAAGAAGAAATTCGGCTGAAAAAGCTCAAAGAATATGCAGCACAAGTGGATGCATTTGATGTGACCGACCTCTCGGTACAATTGTTCGGTGATAGCGTCTTCTCCAATATGATGCTCACCGGCATGGCATGGCAAAAGGGCCATATTCCACTAGATGGCGATGCAATTCGCCGTGCAGCGGAATTAAATGGCAAAGCGATTGCCGCAAACCTTGAAGCCTTCGAACTGGGGCGCCTTATCGCTGATCAGCCTGAGCTATTTGTGCAAGACATTGACGCTGAACTCGAACAAACGCTGGAAGATTTGATTGCTGAACGTTCAGCGTTCTTGAGTGATTATCAAAACGGAGGTTATGCAGCTCAATATAAAGACATTATGGCGAAGGTAACAGCGGCTGAACATGCCATCGGCAAAACGGGCTTCAGCGAAGTGGTGGCGCACCAGCTTTCTCGAGTGATGGCCTATAAGGACGAATATGAGGTTGCACGGCTGCATCTTGAAACTGCTCACCTAAGCAATGCGCAGCGGCGGTTTAAGCAGGGCAGCAAACTTACTTTCCATATGGCGCCGCCAATGCTCAATTGGATCAAAGAGCCAAATGGCCGCCCGAAGAAGTTTGCCATCCCTGGCGCGATTGCCATGCCGACATTGAAAATGCTCAACGCCATGCGCCCATTACGCGGATCAAAACTTGATGTGTTTGGCTGGGGCAAAGACCGTCGCGACGAACGCCAGTTGCGCGATGAGTATATTCATCTTGTGACCATGCTGGCCGATAACCTGAATGCTGAAAATCATTCAGTGGCAATCGAACAAGCGCAGCTTGTTGATATGGTCAAAGGATATGGTTTGGTGAAAGAAGGTGCACTGGAGAAATATAAGAAGGCGTTGAACGCCTAAGGCTTATGCTTTTACTCGAGCACCCCACCCTTAGTCCCTCCCCATCGAGGGGAGGGAGACCAAAAGACTTTGACTGAGTTATCTGGGATTAGTGCCTATTCTTCCCACTTCCCTCAATGGGGAGGGCCGGGGTGGGGTGGAACAACAAAACAGGAAGAATCCACCAAGCGTTTTAGGGCCAGTTGTAACCCGCCTACAGCTCGTCAAAATCCAAAGTCAGGTTATCACTCGTTGGTCGAGCTTGGCACGCCAGCGTAAACCCGGCTTCAATTTCCCAAGGCTCAAGCGAATAATTCACCGCCATTTCGGCGCTGCCTTTTGCCACTTTGCAGCGGCAGGTGCAGCACATGCCACCTTTGCAAGAGAAGGGCAGCTCAAGCCCATGCTTGTTTGCCGCTTCGAGAACGGTTTCATTTGCGTCGGTCAGTTTGAAGCTACGCTTTGAGCCGTCCAAAATGATTTCAACTGAAACGCCTTGCTCCGCTGCTTCCAACATTTCTTTGGTTGGCGCTTTGCGCGGTTCTTGCCCGTCTGCTGGGGTAAACAACTCAAAGTGGATTTTTGACTTTTCGACACCCATTTCTTCGCAAGTCGCGCGCACGACTTCAATCATTTCGCCCGGTCCGCAGATGAAAATACCGTCAGCTGAAGCAGGATCGATTGCGCCGGTGTTGATCAAGGCTTTGACCTTGTCGCCGTCAATTCGGCCGTTCAAAATCGGGATGTCTTGGTCTTCGCGGCTTAGGATATGGATGATCGTTAGCCGTTCTAGAAAACGGTCTTTTAGGAATTCAAGTTTTTCGCGAAACATGATCGATTTGGTTTCGCGATTACCGTAAACCAAAGTGACATTGGCTTCATCGTCGCCTTCAAGTAACGACTGGGCAATTGACATCATGGGGGTGATGCCAGAACCCGCAGCGATCAGTAACGCTTCTTTGTTCTGTCCAACACCTGCGGTGAACCGACCTTCAGGTGTCATCACCTGAAGCGTCTGCCCAACTTCCAAATCGCTGGTTGCGAAGCTGGAAAATACGCCGTCGTCGACGCGGCGAATGCCCACCGTCAACTCGCTTCCGCCAAGTGGCGAAGAAATTGAATAAGAGCGACGCACGTCGTTTCCATTAACATCAGCGCGTAGTGTCAAATACTGTCCAGGGGTGAACGCATAGTCATTTTTCAATTCGGCAGGGATTTGAAAGCTGATGGCTTTCGCGTCATCTGTTAGCTCTTCGATTTTGCTTATGGTCAAGTCGTGGAATTTGGGTGCCATGTTTTTTTCGACCTCAGATACATTTGAAATAATCAAAGGGTTCAAGACAGTCCTTGCAACGATATTGTGCTTTGCAAGCTGTTGACCCAAATTCGGATAGTTTTTGCGTGTTTTCGCTGCCGCATTGCGGACAAGCAACAATGGTTTCGCCAAATAGTGCGAGTTTTGAATTCGATCCATTGACCGGCGGCGCAATGCCATAGACGCGCAGTTTTTCGCGGCCTACATCGCTGATCCAATCAGTGGTCCAAGCAGGAGAAATCACCCGCTCAATTCTTGGCTCAAATCCCGCTTCGCGTAACGCAACTTCAATTGCCAACTCAATCGCCAAAACCGCCGGGCAACCGGTGTAGGTTGGGGTGACATAGGCCACCGCTTTCCCCTCGATCATTTCAACGTCGCGCAATATCCCAAGTTCAGCCACATTGACACATGGCACCTCAGGGTCGGGCACAACAGATGCTGCGTCCCAAGCCTTCTGTGCTATGGCGTCGCGTGGTTTTTCGCTTGGGTGAAGCTGATCCATTGTTACCAGCTCATGCCCGGATAGGCGCGTTGCACATATTGCAACTGTGCCAACAAAAAGCCCATTTCTTCTCCGTGATGTCCGGTGCGGCCACCCAATTGTGGAAACTTCACCTCCGGCAAATCAAGCAAAGCTTGGTCAAAGATGTTGGAAATGGTTTGGCTCCATTGTGCCCGCAGTGCTTCACGGTCAGGCAATATGCCTTTTTCAGCACATGCTTTTGCATCGGCTGACATGGTGAAAAGCTCTTCCACATATGGGGTCATCTCTTCAACGGCAGCCTGCATGCGTTTTGCGCTTTCATCAGTGCCGTCACCAAGCCGGATCACCCATTCACCCGCATGCCGAATGTGGTAAGCCATCTCTTTAACGGCCTTACCTGCGATGCCACGAATGGTTTCGTCAGTCGAGGACAGGGCGGCTTGCCAATAGGGCTCCATGAAGGCGGCAAAATAGAGCTGCTTGAGCATGGTGTGCGCAAAGTCTTCATTTGGACGCTCAACCAAAAGACAGTTCTTGTACTCACGGTCAAGGCGCAAATAGGCGAGCTGATCTTCATCTCGGCCCTTGCCTTCAACTTCACCTGCATAGGTGTAGATGTTGCGTGAAGCACCAATATTGTCGAGCGCCATGTTTGGCATGGCTAAGTCTTCTTCGAGCAACGGCGCATGGCCGCACCACTCAGAAACCCGGTGCCCAAGGATTAGGTGGTCGTCCCCAAGTTCTAGAAGGGCGTTAAATAAAGCTTGAGACATTACATGTGCCCCACTTCATCAGGGATGTCGTAAAATGTTGGATGGCGATAGACTTTGTCGACACTTGGATCAAAGTTCTCAGCGGTTTGATCCGGATCCGATGCAAAGATCGATTTTGAAGGCACAACCCAAATAGATAGACCTTCGCCGCGGCGCGTATATGTATCGCGGGCGGCTTGCAGTGCCATTACTTCGTCAGCGGCGTGCAATGAGCCGCAGTGCTTGTGGGATAAGCCGTTGCGGGGGCGAACGAAAACTTCCCAAAGTGGTGTTTCTTTTGACATGAAATATCTCCCTATTCTGCGGCTTGTTGGGTTTTGCGCGCGGCACGTTTTTCAGCGTGAGCAAGCGCGGCATCGCGCACCCATTCGCCATCGTTCCATGCTTTTTTGCGGGCTTTGATGCGGTCGCGGTTCATTTGCCCGTGGCCTTTAACAACCTGCCAAAATTCGTCCCAATTTATCTCGCCGTGGTCGTAACCGCCTTTGCCATTATTCTTCTCTGGGTTCCACTTAAGGTCCGGATCAGGCACGGTAAGGCCCAAATATTCAGCCTGTGGAATCGTCGCATCAATGAATTTCTGACGAAGTTCGTCGTTGGAGAACCGCTTGATCTTCCATTTCATCGACTGCTCAGAATGGCTTGATTCAGCATCGTGCGGGCCAAACATCATCAAAGACGGCCACCACCAACGATTGATTGAGTCTTGCGCCATTTCTTTTTGCTCTTTTGTGCCGTTGCACAAAGAAATCAAAAGCTCATAGCCTTGGCGCTGGTGAAAGCTCTCTTCCTTACATACGCGGATCATTGCGCGGGCATATGGTCCGTATGAACAGCGACACAATGGAATTTGGTTCATAATGGCCGCACCATCAACAAGCCAGCCAATGGTGCCCATGTCCGCCCAAGTTGGGGTTGGGTAGTTGAAGATTGACGAGTATTTAGCTTTGCCAGACAGCAGTTCTTCAGTCATTTGCTCCCGGGTTACGCCAAGCGTTTCAGCTGCAGAATAAAGGTACAAGCCATGCCCGCCTTCGTCTTGCACTTTCGCAAGCAACGCTGCTTTACGACGCAATGATGGGGCCCGGGTGATCCAGTTTCCTTCAGGCAGCATGCCCACAATTTCTGAATGGGCGTGTTGGCCGATTTGGCGCACCAAAGTTTTGCGATATCCTTCAGGCATCGGATCGTTCGGTTCGATTTTTTCTTCCCGATCAATGCGCGCCTGAAAGGCTGCCAGAAACTCTTCAGTTTCCTCAGTGGCGCCATCCGCGCCGATCAATCCTTGTGAATACATATTGGCATTCCCCTCTCTTGCTGGTAATAATAAGTGACGAAAATTCACATATCAAGTAAATTTTGTAACATATCGGAGTTTTGGGGATGGAAAAACGCTTGAATGGGGCCGAACTTGAGGGTTTGATTGAGGAAATTTGCGCGCCGTGGGTACAAGAACTTGGCATTAAGGTGCTGGAGCTAGGCGAATCAGAAACCCAATTCATCATGCCCGCGACGGAAAAAGTCCTGCGCCACCGGGGCCCCAATGGCGGTTTGGTCTCGGGCCAAGCGCTCATGGCAGGCTCTGACACGGTTAGTTTTTTGGCGCTCAGCTATTTGAACGGGCGTTTTCGCAACTGTGTGACCGTTGATATGTCGACCAACTTCATGCGGCCCTTGCCAGAAGGTAACGTGATTTACAAAGTCACAGTGCTTTCGAACGGCAAGCGGTTAGCCACAACACGCGTCGACATTTTTGCTGAGGGCAGCGAGAAGGTCGCGACCACCTCAACCGGCGTATTTGCCTATATCGAAGACTAATCGACATATTGGTGTTGAAAGCGGTGCGATAGTTCAGTTTGTGCCGCTTTTTTCGGCTCGGAGTCCCACCAATTCTCAGACTGTGCCAGAAGTGCCAAATAAAGCTCGCGCACCAATTTATGACATGCTCCGCCCGGCCAATCTTTGGGCAATAAATGCGTCGGCAGGGCGGGCTGTTTGAGAATGAGACGCCGCCAATCATGAATGAGCAGCGTGCGGGCGCAAAGCGCCTCAAGCGGCGATAGTTTGTTTAAGGCCTCAGTCTTTGCCGCCATGTCCGAAAACCGGGCAATCAATGCGTCATAATCGTCTGCAAGATTTTGCAGATCAAACCGATCGATCACCCAATCCGGAAGTCGTTCAATGTCGCCGCTAATGGTCAGCAACTCAGCATCGACGATTTGCTGACGCACTTTGTCCGAAGGGTCGGCGAACAAGCCAACGCCATTGCGCAACTGCAGCCCGCCAAACGCGCCCAGCAACGCATTTTGAGTTTCTCGTGCATGGCCAATAACGTCAGGGCCAACCGCAATTAAAATGGACTTTGGATCGGGTGCGTAGGTTGGTCGATAGATTTTCTGCGTGGCAGGAATAAAGCTTTTCAATCCGGCTTTGGATAATTTGTAAAAACTGTGCCGACCCTGCTTTTCTCTAGTTACCCAACCTTCTTTTGCAAGACGCGACATGGCCGTGCGCAACGCGCCGCTTTCAACATTCATCGCGCCAAGAATGGTCTGTAGGTCCGACATGGCAACAGTGCCGCCATGTGGTTGTATTGCGTCGCCAAAAATGGTGATGACAACCGACCAAACGCGCAATCGACCATCTGAATGCAGATGGTCGATCAACGGCTGAATCAGTGGATTAGGTGTGCTCATACACCTCTATGTACGCTCAAATGCCACCATCGTCAAAAGCTCGTATTCGGCAACCTGTTCATCATTCTGATTGGTCAGTGTAACATTCCAGGCCACTTCCCCGTAGTCCGCCGTTCGCCGGGTTTTTCGTTTGCAGGTCAGGCGTACCCGAATGCTGTCGCCCGGGCTCACTGGCTTTTGAAAACTAAGACCGTTCAAACCGGTATTCGCCAGAACCGGCCCCGGATCGGGTTGAACAAACAGGCCTGCTGCAAAACTCAAAAGCAGGTACCCATGCGCAACACGACCGGGGAAAAATGGGTTTGCCTTTGCGGCGTCTTCGTCCATATGGGCGTAAAATGTGTCACCCGTGAAATGGGCGAAATGGGCGATGTCATCCAGCGTCACTTCGCGCGACGCGGTATGAAGGGTCTCACCAATACTGATTTCGTTGAAACAGCGCTGGAATGGATGATCAGGCCCAACAACTTCAGCGGCGCCCGGCTGCCACTGACCCGTGATTGCGGCGATCACATCAGGGCTGCCCTGTATCGCAGTGCGTTGCATGTAGTGCAGAACCCCTCTGACCCCGCCAAGTTCTTCGCCACCACCGGCCCGGCCGGGCCCGCCATGCACCATATGCGGAAGCGGCGCACCGTGTCCTGTCGCCTCCGCCATGCTTTTGGTGCCATTTATGTAGAGACGCCCATGCCAGGCCGCACTCGCCAGTGTAAAGCTGCGCGCAACCTGCGGATCATCGGTCACCAATGACGCGACCAGAGACCCACCACCGCGGTTGGCAAGCGCTGACGCGTGCTCAAGATCACGGTACGGCATGATCGTGGAAACGGGCCCGAACGCTTCGAGTTGGTGAACATTCTGCGCGTCATCAGGCGCATCGCAGCATAGAAGAGTCGGCGCAAGAAATGCGCCGTTTTGACCGGCACCAACTGTATCGACGTCTTCCGGATCGCCCGTCAGGCACTTTGCCTCGTCAGACAGTTTTGCGATGGTGGCCAGCACATCCGACTTTTGAGCAGCTGATGCCAGCGCGCCCATCGTCACGCCATCTGCCGCCGGATCCCCGATAGTCACCCCTTTCAGGCGGTCCACCAATGCATCCGCAACCTCTGTCATAGCGTTTTGCGGCACGATGATCCGGCGAATCGCCGTACATTTTTGACCTGCTTTGGTGGTGATTTCATTCGCAGCTTCACGGATAAACGCGTCAAAGGCAGCCGATCCCGCGATGACGTCCGGCCCAAGAACCGTGGCATTCAGACTATCCTGTTCGGCATGAAACCGAACAGAATTATGCATCAGCGCAGGGGTGGCGCGCAGCTTCAACGCTGTTTGTGCGGATCCTGTAAAACTGACAACATCCTGCGCGCCGAGACGTTCCAGCATATCACCCACACCACCCACAACAAGCTGAACCGCTCCGGGTGGGACCAGCCCGGACTCGACAATCATGCGAAAGCACGCCTCGGTCAGGTAGCAGGTCTGGGTCGCAGGTTTGACAATGGCCGGCATTCCCGCAAGCAGCGTCGGCGCGAGCTTTTCCAGCATACCCCAAACGGGGAAATTGAATGCGTTGATATGTACGGCAACACCCTGAAGCGGCACCGCAATATGCTGTCCGACAAAGCTGCCGCCGCGCGACAATGCTTCACCGCCACCATCAACATAGACGGGCCCATCCGGCATTTCGCGACGCCCTTTAGAGGCAAACAAACCCATTGTTCCGATGCCGCCATCGATATCAACCCAGCCGTCTTTGCGCGTCGCACCAGTAAGGGCATTCAGCGCGTAAAGCTCTTCCTTGCGGCTATCGAGATAACCCGCCAGCGCCTTGAGGATTTTGGCACGCTGATGAAATGTCATCTCGCGCAATGCGGGGCCACCACGGGTTTTGGCATGGGAATGCATTGCCGCAAAATCGAGAGTCGCGCCGCCCGCCTTGGCGATAACCTTGCCTGTTACTGGCCCGATGATTTGCGTCGCTTTGTCCGTTGGACCGACCCATGTGCCGTTTGAATAACTCTGTGGTGTTAGCATCTGACGCCCCTTTGTCTGATTCCGATAAGAATGTCGGAAGGAATTGGGAAAATCAATACTATTTAGTTAAAGGTAAAACCCAGCAAGAAGTCTTACATCAAGAGGAACAACTCATTAAGCAGCTGCAACATTTGATAGAGTCAAACGCAATTGAGAAATATTCAGCTATAACGACTTGGTTACCTTCAATTAAGACGCAACAGTACAATAATAGTTAAGTT
>NZ_CAKZPW010000247.1:0-4569 GCF_937139385.1 uncultured Maritalea sp.
TCACGGTCATCGAATTTGCCTTGCTCGCTTTCCCGTTCTTTGCCCTTATTGGCGCAATATTGGAAACTGGCTTGTTTTTGCTGGGTAGTCAGGTTTTTGATAGCGCGGTGGACGATGCTGCAAGATCGATCATGATCGGCGCCGCTGAAAAATATTCGCCAGCAGATTTTCGCAGTGAGATTTGCAACCATACTTTCGGCCTGATTGATTGCAGTGCAATCAAACTCAGAACTCGGCCAATCGCAAAATTCTCATCAGCCAATACTACCCCTCCAGTAGATAAAGACGGGAATTGGATCATTGTTGAACAGTTTGACGCCGGTTCGTCCAGTGAAGTGATTTTGGTTGAAGCCTATTACAAGTGGAATACTTTTTTTGGCTTTGACTATGGATTTGCCAAGACTGGCGGCACCGTTGTAATTTCTGCGGCACGCGTTTTCATGAATGAGCCATACAAATGATCAAGTCTTGCACCCGGCTGGCGCGCAGTTTTCTAAAAACCATTTCGCATTTCATAAGTGACAAACAAGCCATTGCTGCCGTCGAATTTGCGCTGATCCTGCCCATCTTGCTGTTCACCTATATTGGCACGGCCGAAGTAAGCCGCTTGATCATCATGGATCGGCGTCTTGCTGTTGTTGCTGGTTCAGTAGGAGATTTGGTTGCACGCGCAAACGGATCGCTGCAAAACAAGATTTTGCAAGACTATTTTGCGGCCGCCGAGTTCACGATGGCACCTTACCCCGCGGCTACATTGAAGCAGGTCGTAACTGGCGTCTTTGTGGATAAAAAAGGGAAAGCCAAGGTCTATTGGAGCAAAGGCTACAATGGGGGCAGCACTTATGCCAAAGACTCATATGTTCCACTTCCTCCTGAAATGTCGGAACAATCCAAAAACAAGTTTTTGATCATTGGAGAGGCGACTACACAATGGCAGCCGATTGTGGACTTTATTTTCCAGTCGGGTTTCACATTGGAAAAAACCTACTACTATCGCCCACGATTTGATGCTCAAATCAACATCAATTAGCGCTTAACATCTCCAACCAACGAGAATCCTATATGTCCGACTATTTGGTGCCGGTCTTTGACCTTGGTGGCGTCTTCATCGACTGGAACCCGATGTATCTGTTTCGCAAGCTGTTTGACACCGAAGAAGAAGCGCAATGGTTTCAGGACTATGTGTGCACTAGCCTTTGGAATATTGAGTTTGATGCGGGCACATCTTATGCAGAGGGCATTCAACAAAAAACAAATCACTTCCCGCAGTATTTTGATCAGATTTCTGCCTACAATCACCGCTGGCACGAAATGATTTCGGGGTTAATTCAGGGCACAATCGACATTCAAGAGGAATTGGTTGCTGCAGAAATTCCAACTTTTGCCATAACAAATTTCTCGCGAGAAAAGTTTCATGAGTGCTTAGAAAAATACGAATTCTTGCGCAAGTTTGATGGCATTGTGGTTTCCGGCAATGAACGGTTGATCAAGCCAGACTACAGGATCTTTCATCGGTTCTTAGATCGTTACAGCCTCTCGGCTGACCAATGTGTTTTAATTGATGATAGTTTTCCCAATGTCGTGGCGGCCCGTTATTTAGGCATGCAGGCGGTTCACTTTGCAGATCCGGCGCAAGCGCGTAAAGAGCTGATTGATTTGGGCTTGCCACTCAAGGCCGTCTAAAATGTCAAAGGGCAGCGCAACACATGCCCTGCCCTTTTCTAGTTTTTAGATTGGGGATTAGCGCGTCCCGTACATACGGTCGCCTGCATCACCCAAACCAGGAACGATATAGCCTTTTTCGTTGAGTTTTTCATCAATTGCGGCGGTATAAATCGGCACATCTGGATGAGCTTCTTGGAAGCGTATAATGCCTTCAGGGGCTGCGAGCAAACAAAGGAAGCGCAAATTGTCGGCGCCACGACGTTTGATCCGGTCAACCGCCGTAATGGCGGAATTTGCCGTCGCCAACATCGGGTCAACAACAACCACCAGCCGATCAGCCACATCAGAGGGAGCTTTAAAATAATATTCAATTGCTTCTAGGGTCTCAGGATCACGATAAAGACCAATGTGTGAAACCCGCGCAGATGGCACGAGATCGAGCATGCCTTCTAAAAGACCGTTGCCCGCTCGCAGAATTGAAGCGAACACCAGTTTTTTACCTTTAAGGGCTGGTGATTTCATCGGCTGAATCGGTGTTTCAATGTCGATGTCTTCTAATTCAAGATCACGGGTGATCTCGTAGCACAATAGATGGGCGATTTCTCGCAACAGTCTACGAAAGCTCGCTGTAGACGTGTCTTTGTTGCGCATGATGGTAAGCTTGTGCTGCACCAAAGGGTGATCAATTACTTTGACATTTTCCATATTCTTCGCCCCAGATCCTTATAAAAACGCTTTGCCATGTGGTCCGGCAGGCAAATGCAACCATGCAGCCACTGTTTCACCAATATCTGCGAATGTCGATCTAGACCCTTTTGATCCTTTGGTCAAACTTGGGGAAAACACCAAAACAGGCACCTGCTCGCGCGTGTGATCATTGCCCTGCCAAGTGGGATCACACCCATGATCGGCGGTCAGCACCAGTAAGTCATCATGTTCCATTTTAGCGATCATTTCGGGCAAGCGTTGGTCGAATTGTTCGAGTGCTGCAGCATAGCCGGGCACATCACGGCGATGACCATAGTGCATATCAAAATCAACAAAATTGGTGAAAATCAAGTCGCCGTCACGCGCCATTTCCAAGGTATCAAGCGTCGCATCAAACAGGTTCATATTGCCGTTGGCTTTGATTTTGTGGGTTACGCCTTGGGCTGCGTAGATGTCTGAGATTTTTCCGATCGCAAACACTTGGCGACCATTGTCTTTTGCGCGGTCCAGCAATGTTGGCTCGGGCGGAAGAACAGACAGGTCCCGTCGATTGCCTGTGCGCTCAAATGTGTTTGCTGTTTCGCCAACGAATGGGCGCGCGATAACCCGCCCGATATTGTAAGGCTTCACCAAGTCAAAAGCGATTTCACAAATCTCATAAAGACGATCCAGGCCAAAATGCTGCTCATGGGCGGCGATTTGGAACACGCTATCGGCGCTGGTGTAACAAATTGGCATGCCCGTTTTGATGCTTTCTTCACCCAACTCGGCAATCACCACTGTTCCCGAAGCATGTTTGTCGCCCAAGATGCCCGGCAATTTGGCCCGTTTAACAAACTCGTCAGTCAACTCTTTTGGAAATGTTGGTATGGTTTCTGGGAAATAACCCCAATCAAAAACCACAGGTACACCTGCAATTTCCCAATGGCCAGATGGGGTATCTTTGCCTTTTGAGACTTCACTTGCATGGGCCCAGACCCCAGCTCTGTGTTCCCCTGAAAGCCCTTTGGGCAATTCGCCGCTTGCGCCCATCGCAGCTTGACCTAACCCAAGCATGTCCATATTTGGCAATTGCAGTGGTCCTTTGCGCACCCCCTCTTTGTCACCCAAACCTTGCGCGCAGGCTGCTGCAATATGGCCTAATGTGTTCGCGCCCTCATCACCAAATTGAGCGGCATCTGGCGCGCCGCCAATGCCAAAACTGTCAAGAACACACAAAATTACTCGGGGCATAACTGCCTCCTTTGATGATTGTTGTGCGCGCTGTTCTGCTACGCAGTGATCAATCCATGGAAAAGCCCATGCTTTTCCGGCTCTTCATTCAAATGATAGGCTTTGCGCAACCGCATAGCGGCTTCTGACGCGCTATCTTCATTTGCGGCGTGAATGCGCGCAATCGGTGTTTGAGCATCTAGACTTGTCCCAATGGGCGCAATCTTGTCAAAGCCAACCGCGTAATTCAATTTATCCGTAGGGGTTTTGCGTCCACCACCCAAAACAACAACCGCCATGCCGACACCTTTGGCGTCAATGCCAGCAACCGTGTCTGATCGTTCTGCAAAAACATCACGTACAATTGGCGCTGTTGGCAAATGTTTATCGTGTTTTTCGATAAAATCCGTCGGTCCACCAAGAAGGGATACCATCTTGCCAAAACGCTCTGCTGCGGCACCGCTGTCCAATGCCTCGTGGCATTTTTGCCTTGCTGCTTCCATATCGTTTTCAATGCCAACAAGGCCTAGGCCGAGCGCGGCAAGCTCAATTGTAACATCGAGTAATCGTTGATCTTGATGAACGCCCGTGAGGAATTCAACCGCGTTACGCACTTCAACAGCGTTGCCGGCAGCACTGGCCAAAGGTTCGTTCATGTCAGTTATCAGCGCTGAGGTTTTCACCCCTGCTCCATTGGCCACATGCACTAGGCTTTTGGCCAGTTCGTCAGCGTCTTCGGCCGTGCGCATAAACGCACCGGTTCCCACTTTGACGTCAAGCACCAAAGCGTCCAAACCAGCTGCTAGTTTTTTGGAGAGGATTGAGGATGTAATAAGGGAAACATTCTCAACGGTCGCGGTAACATCGCGAATGCCATACATGATCTTATCAGCAGGTGCGAGATTTGCCGTCTGGCCAATTATGGCGCAACCTGCTTCGCGCACTACTTTTCGAAAAAGCGCGTTGTCCGGGCTGGTTGTGTAA
>NZ_CAKZPW010000248.1:0-4133 GCF_937139385.1 uncultured Maritalea sp.
AATCAGGCTTTTTGTTATTGCCCGGTAGCCGAGACGGTGAAATAAATCGCAATTTGAACGAAATGACGTTGGCGCGCAAATGGGTGCAACAAGCGCACCCAAACCTAAACCAAACCCTTGCAGCGGCTCCGGGGCGGATGAATTTGGTCAAACGGCTATTGCAAGACACTGACATCCAAATTGGCGAAGGTCGGGAGAAATTCAAACAGTTTGTCGCCGGGGCTCATGCAGCCATTGCCGTTTCTGGGACAGTAACGCTGGAACTTGGTTTTGCCGGTGTGCCCCATGTGACGACTTATTTGGCGGAAGCCAAGCAGATCAAAAACTATGAAGCGAACGGTAGGCCATTGATCAACTTGAATAATATTATTGTTGGTCGCAAATTCGTGCCCGAAGTAATTGGCGAGCGCGCACTTGGTGCCGAAATACTGCAAGAGACCCAGAACCTGTTGGATAGCGACAAGCAAATGAATCTACAGCGTGAGGGCTTTGAAGAGATGCGAGCGAAAATGCAAAACGGGGAGCCAGAAGCCCCCCGTCAAAATGTTGCAGATCGTATCTTGTCGCTGGTTTAACTAGCGCTGTGAGATGTCCACATAGTCGCGTGATGTCGCCCCAGTATAGAGCTGGCGTGGACGACCGATTTTCTGCTTTGGATCTTCGATCATTTCTGCCCACTGTGATGTCCAGCCAACAGTCCGTGCCAAAGCAAAGATTGCTGTAAACATTTCAGTTGGGAAACCAATAGCGTCCAAAATGATGCCTGAATAGAAATCAACGTTTGGATAGAGTTTCTTCTCGATGAAGTACTCGTCTTCCAAGGCGATCCGTTCAAGTTCTTGAGCCACTTGCAGGGTTGGGTTGTTTTCAACACCTAGTTCAGCAAGAACTTCTTTGGCAGTTTGCTGCATCACAGTCGCGCGTGGGTCAAAGTTTTTGTAAACGCGGTGACCAAAGCCCATCAAACGGAATGGGTCAGATTTGTCCTTTGCGCGTGCCACAAACTCTGGAATGCGATCAACTGTGCCAATTTCACGTAGCATCTGCAAGCAAGCTTCGTTGGCGCCACCATGTGCTGGGCCCCAAAGCGATGCAACACCTGCAGCGATACATGCGAATGGGTTCGCGTGTGAAGAGCCTGCAAGGCGCACTGTTGAAGTAGATGCGTTTTGCTCGTGATCGGCATGAAGCGTGAAAATGCGATCCATTGCTTTAGCGATGGTCGGTGACACGACATATTCTTCTGCGGGAACTGCAAAGCACATGCGCAAGAAGTTGGATGCATAATCCTCATCGTTGCGCGGATAAACAAACGGCTGGCCGATTGAGTATTTATAAGCCCATGCGACGATTGTTGGGATTTTGGCGATCAAACGGTGCGACGCAATTGTGCGCTGCTCTGGATCGGTAATGTCAGTTGAATCGTGGTAGAAAGCGGACATTGCGCCCACAGCACCACAAACAATTGCCATCGGGTGCGCATCACGACGGAAGCCCTCAAAGAACTTTACCATTTGCTGATGCAACATGGTGTGGCGCGTTACTGTGTTTGAAAATTCATCAAACTCAGCTTTTGATGGCAATTCGCCTTTCAAAAGCAAATAAGCAACTTCCAAGAAGCTTGATTTATCAGCGAGTTGCTCAATTGGATAGCCACGATACAACAATGTACCTTTGCCACCATCGATATATGTAATTGCTGATTCAGTTGAGCCGGTTGATGTGTAACCAGGGTCAAATGTGAAATGCCCAGTTTTGGCATATAGGGAGCGGATATCAATAACGTCAGGACCTACTGATCCTGAAATTATGGGGAATTCATAGCTTGTGCCATCAATTTCTAATTTTGCAATCCGATCGGTCATTAAGAGGCCTCCTTCAAGATTTCAAAAAATAGACTCAGCAAATCGTCCCCACAAACGTTAGCATCGTCGCACCTGCAAATCAGGTTGTGCATGAGGTATCGGATTTGGCGCAAAACCGCAAGCGGTGAACGCAAATCCGACCCCAATATGCGTGTTTATACCGCAGTTGTTTCGCTCAATCGTGACAAACTTTCTTCTTTGCCCAACAGAAGCAAGACATCAAAACAACCAGGAGATGCATTTTTGGCGGTAACGGCTGCCCTAAGCGGTTGAGCTACCTTGCCAAATTTGAGTTCTTTTTGTTCAGCAAAAGCCCGCAAAGCTTGGTCAATTCCATCATGTGACCAGTCGTTTATCCCTTCTAACGCGGGTTGTAATTCGCGCAAAATTTCCAGAGATTCGCCCTCAATTGCGGCTTTTGCTTTGTCTTCAAATTGAAGTGGGCGCGAAGGGTAAATAAATTCGGCAGACTTAACCAATTCAACAATGGTTTTGGCGCGTGTTTTAAGGGCGGGCAGGGCCGCGATAACCGTTTCTTTGTTGGCTTTTAGGCCCGCGAGTGATGTTTGATCTTCCAATTCTTCGGCCAAAGACAGCATCAATTCATACAAGCGGGAATCATCACACGCCTTAATATAGTGCGCGTTCATGTTTTCCAGCTTGGCAAAATCTATCCGGCTGGCGCCTTTGTTTAGGCCCGCGAATGAAAACCATTCGATAAATTGCGCTGAGGAGAAGATCTCATCGTCGCCATGCGCCCAACCAAGACGGGCGAAATAATTGCGGATTGTTTCTGGCAAATAACCCATTCGGCGATAGTCTTCTACGCCCAATGCACCGTGGCGTTTGGAGAGTTTTGCCCCGTCTGGACCGTGAATGAGTGGGGTGTGCGCCATCACCGGTATTTCCCAGCCCATGGCGTTGAAAATTGTGATCTGCCGGGCCGAGTTTACCAAATGGTCGTCGCCTCGCATGATGTGGGTCACGCCCATATCGTGGTCATCCACCACAACCGCCAATAAATATGTTGGGGTGCCGTCGGAACGCAGAATTACAAAATCATCCAGGTTTTCGGCCTTGAAAGTGACATCACCTTGCACTTTATCATGAACGACAATTTCGCCGGTGGTCGGCGCTTTGATGCGCACAACAAACGGCGCGCCAGCCGGCGCGTCGCTTTCAGGCCGATCACGCCAACGCCGATCATAAACCATTGGGCGGCCTTCGGCTTTTGCCTTTTCGCGCATTGTTGTTAGCTCTTCAGGCGTCGCATAGCATTTGTAGGCTTTGCCCTCAGCCAAAAGCTGCATCGCAACTTCGGTATGCCGGTCGATGTTTTTGGACTGATAAACAGGTTCGCCCGCGTAATCTAACCCCAACCAGTCCATGCCCGAAATGATGGCGGCGATGGCTTCGTCGGTTGAACGTTCGTGATCCGTATCTTCGATGCGCAACAGCATGTCGCCACCCATGGATTTGGCAAGGGCCCAGTTAAAAAGGGCGGTACGTGCATTGCCAATATGCAGGAAGCCAGTTGGAGACGGCGCAAACCGGGTGATCACTTTATCTGTCATGTGGACGTTCTCAAATTTGTCGAATTGATGGACTGTTGGTCGCCGATCCGTTTTGCGATTTTAAGCGCAAAGCTGGCGGAAATTTCTCGCATGTGTAACATAAGCGCAATATTGCGCAAGATGGGGCCGAGCAGATGGCCGCTTTCGACAGCGAAACGATACTTAAGAAGAATACTCAACCGCCTTCATTCAAGGGCGATCCCATTGTCGTGCGCAACAATAATGGCCCGTCTAGCCGAGGCGTTCAGCGCTTTCGTGTGGACTACAAAAGTGCCATCGCAGATGCATTTTATCATCGCCAATTTGTTGTGCTTATTCCCTTTGCCCTGATCACCGGTATTTCGCTCTATCGACATATTTGGGTTGAGCCGAACTTGTTAGCGGTTGGTGCCGTGCTGTTTGTGCTGGGTACTTTTTTTTGCTGGCAGCGTTTTAGACAAAACCAAGCGCGGATGCTGGCATTGGTCTTGGCGGTTTGGTTTGGCTTTTCATTGATCACCTTTGCCGCAAGTTGGGCGGGCACAAAGCTTTTGTCCTATCCTATTGCCGTGCAAAACCTGAGCGGTGAAGTCATTGAACGATCGGTGGGCGGCGAGGGGCAATTGCGGTTGTTGATTGGCGATTTGGCGGGGGATGACAAGCTTGACGGTGTGCGGCGGTTGCGCCTGACCATCCGAGCAAAACACTTAAACCT
>NZ_CAKZPW010000249.1:0-8408 GCF_937139385.1 uncultured Maritalea sp.
TGATCCACTGGAACCACTACGAAGCCAAGCAGTACCGGACCCACGATCACGTCGACCACTATGAAAGCACATTGCGCCCATTCTTCATGTATCGTGATGAGGAAAGCGTCGATGACTGGCCTGATACCAAAGAAAAACTGGGTGAACGATATGAGGCTTACGCTGGACAGATAACCAATATGAGCGGCAAACTTGAAGAGGTCGCTGATTTTTCAAGCCCCCGAACACTGGGTCAAGCGACCAAACGTCGCCAACTGGACCCGTAGAGAACAGATAAGGGACAAGAACCATGACTACGACCATCAAAAATGGAACCATCGTTACTGCTGATCTGACCTATAAGGCGGATGTGCAGATTGATAACGGTGTGATTACTGCGATTGGCCCAAACCTGTCCGGCGGCGATGAGCTGGACGCGACGGGTTGCTATGTGATGCCGGGTGGCATCGATCCGCACACCCATCTGGAAATGCCGTTTATGGGGACGTATTCCTCGGATGATTTTGAAAGCGGAACCCGTGCAGCTTTGTCTGGAGGTACGACCATGGTGGTGGATTTTGCCCTGCCATCGCCGGGACAATCACTGTTGGAAGCGATTCAGATGTGGGACAACAAATCGACTCGCGCCAATTGCGATTATTCTTTCCATATGGCGATCACATGGTGGGGCGAGCAGGTGTTCAACGAGATGGAGACCGTTGTCAAAGACAAGGGCATCAATACGTTTAAACATTTCCTCGCCTATAAGGGCGCGCTGATGGTGGACGATGATGAAATGTATTCATCCTTCAAGCGCTGCGCCGAAATCGGTGCCCTGCCCTTAGTTCACGCTGAAAATGGCGACGTGGTTGCGCAAATGCAGGCGCAATTGTTGGCCGAGGGCAATAATGGCCCTGAGGCACACGCTTACTCACGCCCACCAGAAGTGGAAGGCGAAGCCACCAACCGCGCGATTATGATCGCGGATATGGCTGGCGTTCCCGTTTACATTGTGCACACATCTAGCGAGCAAGCGCATGAAGCGATCCGCCGTGCGCGGCAAAACGGCATTCGTGCCTATGGCGAACCGTTGATCCAGCACTTAACATTGGACGACAGCGAATATGCGCACCCGGATTGGGACCATGCTGCCCGCCGCGTTATGTCACCGCCGTTCCGCAATAAAAAGCACCAAGACAGCCTTTGGGCTGGCCTTCAATCGGGCAGCTTGCAAGTTGTGGCGACTGACCATTGCGCCTTCACCACAGAGCAAAAGCGCAACGGTATCGACAATTTTACGCTAATCCCGAACGGCACGGGCGGACTTGAAGACCGGATGCCCATGCTTTGGACCCACGGTGTTGGCACGGGGCGTTTGACCATGAACGAATTCGTGGCCGTCACCTCCACCAACATCGCAAAAATCCTGAATATGTACCCGAAAAAAGGTGCTGTTTTGGTGGGCGCAGATGCTGACCTTGTGGTGTGGGACCCGAACAAAGAAAAAACCATCGCAGCCGACACGCAGCAATCTGCCATTGATTACAATGTGTTTGAAGGTAAACACGTCAAAGGCCTACCGCGTTACACCCTAAGCCGAGGCAAAGTGGTGGTTGATGACGGCGCAGTGAAAACCGAAGAAGGCCACGGCGAATTCGTCGCCCGCGAGCCATACACGGCGACCAACAAAGCCCTGTCACAGTGGAAACAAGTCACCGCACCACGCAAAGTGGAACGCACCGGCATTCCGGCAAGTGGGGTATAATTGAATATGGCCGATAACACGGTGATCCAAACCAACAACTTGGATCTCACATTTGAAACCAATGACGGGCCAGTGCATGCGTTAAAGGGCATTGATTTGACCATTAATCGCGGCGAGTTTGTTTCGTTTATCGGACCTTCTGGTTGTGGCAAAACCACGCTTTTGCGGGTGATTGCGGATTTGGAAAAGCCGACAGGTGGTGACATTCAAGTCAATGGCATGACGCCTGAAGAAGCCCGGATGAAGCGGGCATATGGCTATGTGTTTCAGGCCGCAGCGCTTTACCCTTGGCGCACAATCGGGGGCAATATCTCATTGCCGCTTGAAGTGATGGGCATGCCCAAAGCCGAACGTGAAGCGCTGATCAAGAAAAACCTTGAGCTCGTCAATTTGGACGGGTTTGAGCACAAGTTCCCTTGGCAATTGTCTGGCGGCATGCAGCAACGCGCATCGATTGCGCGGGCGCTGAGTTTTGACCCCGATATGCTGTTGATGGACGAGCCATTTGGCGCGCTTGACGAAATCGTGCGGGACTATTTGAACGAACAACTGCTGGAGCTTTGGGCAAAGACCAAAAAGACAGTGGTGTTTGTGACCCACTCCATTCCCGAAGCGGTGTTCCTTTCCACCAAAATTGTGGTGATGAGCCCCCGCCCCGGTCGCATTCATGAGATTATTGATTGTGATTTGGGCGACAATCGCACCCTTGATATTCGCGAAACGCCGCGCTTTATCGAAATTGCGCATCAGGTCCGCGAAGGCTTAAAGCTGGGGCATGCTGATGAGCATTAAACGAGAGGGATTTGCCGCATTTCTTCACGATCGGCTGATCCCGATCGGCACCGTGGCTCTGGCGATTTTGATGCTTTGGTATGTGTTCACCGTGGTGCTCAATTCCCCGTTTGAACGAGACCAAGCTGAACGGGCGGGCGTAGAGATTTCCACCACGCAGCTGGTTTCCAACACCATGGTGCAAAAGCGCCCAATTTTGCCCGCCCCCCATCAGGTGGCGATTGAGATTTGGCAGACCACCTTTGAAAAGAAAGTCACCTCCAAGCGCTCGCTCGTTTATCACACGTGGGTGACCCTTTCATCCACGCTGTTGGGCTTTGCGCTTGGCACTACTTTGGGCATTTTACTGGCCGTGGGCATTGTGCATTCCAAAGTGCTGGACAAGAGCTTAATGCCTTGGATCATCACCTCACAAACCATCCCCATTTTGGCGATTGCGCCCATGGTGATTGTGGTGCTGAACGCCATCGGCATTTCTGGGCTTTTGCCCAAAGCGGTGATCTCTATGTATCTTTCATTCTTCCCCATTGCTGTGGGTATGGTGAAGGGATTGCGCTCACCCGAAGTGATGCATTTGGATTTGATGCGCACCTATAACGCAAGCCGCAGCCAGGTGTTTTGGAAGCTTAGGTGGCCCGCCTCTGTGCCGTTTCTGTTCACCTCGATGAAGGTGGCTGTGGCGATTTCTTTGGTCGGTGCAATTGTGGGTGAATTGCCCACTGGTGCCTCTGCCGGTTTGGGTGCGCGTTTGCTCTCAGGATCCTATTATGGACAAACCATCCAAATCTGGTCGGCGCTGATTGCAGCGGCTGTTTTGGCGGCGCTTTTGGTTGTCGCCATTGACTTGATTGGGCGCTCCGTAACCCGTCGAATGGGAGTGGTGGCATGAGTTGGTCTTGGATAATCGCAGCACTGGCCTTTTGGATTGCCACTTGGGCAACCAATCAGGCCCTTGCGAAAAGACGCTTTAAAGACAACACCATACAGGCCGGTGTTGATGTTTTGATTCCCATTTTGTTTGGCGCTGCATTGTTGGTTTTGTGGGAAGGCGCATGTCGTGGCTTCTCTATCCCTACGGTTTTGTTGCCCCCACCTTCAATGATTTGGGCGCGCATAACATCTTCGCTCGACATCTTGTGGGCAGACTTTCGGCAGACCTATTTGAAAGCTGTTATCGCTGGTTATGTGATGGGATGCGGCTCTGGCTTTATCGCTGCGATCATTGTGGATCGCGTCCCGTTTTTGCGCAAAGGCTTGCTGCCTATTGGCAACCTTGTGGCGGCGCTGCCCATCGTTGGCATGGCCCCAATTATGGTGATGTGGTTTGGTTTCGATTGGCCGTCAAAAGCAGCGGTTGTGGTGATCATGACGTTCTTCCCCATGTTGGTGAACACAGTCGCAGGACTTGGCGCAACCGGGCATATTGAACGTGATTTGATGCATACTTATGCCTCAAATTACTGGCAGACATTGTTCAAACTGCGCCTGCCCGCGGCAATGCCGTTTGTTTTTAACGCGCTTAAGATCAACTCCACTTTGGCGTTGATTGGGGCGATTGTTGCCGAGTTTTTCGGCACTCCAATTGTTGGCATGGGTTTCCGCATTTCCACCGAGGTGGGGCGGATGAATGTCGACATGGTTTGGGCTGAGATTTTTGTCGCAGCTCTAGCTGGCTCCCTTTCCTACGGGCTTTTGGCCCTGCTGGAACGGGCAGTCACATTTTGGCACCCATCCTATCGGAAAAGATAATAGCAATAACAATGCCGAGACGGATTTTTTGAAGAGACTTTTGAGGAGGAAAGAAAATGAAAAAGACATTAGCACTGACCCTAGGGCTGGCAACCAGCCTTATGGCAGCGACCACTGGCTTTGCGGCTGACAAGCTGACATTGCAGCTTAAGTGGGTCACACAAGCTCAATTCGCTGGTTACTATGTGGCCAAAGATAAAGGCTTTTATGAAGAAGCCGGGCTGGACATTGAAATCAAAGCCGGTGGCCCAGATATTGCGCCACCACAAGTGATTGCAGGCGGTGGTGCCGACGTGATTATTGATTGGATGCCTTCTGCTTTGGCATCACGCGAAAAAGGCGTGCCGCTGGTCAATATCGCCCAGCCGTTTAAACGTTCTGGTATGATGCTGACCTGTCGCAAAGACACAGGCATCACTTCGCCTGACGATTTTGCGGGCAAAACGCTCGGCGTTTGGTTCTTTGGTAACGAATATCCATTCCTTTCTTGGATGAGCCAACTTGGCTTAGCAACTGATGGCAGCGAAGGCGGCGTGACTGTTCTTAAGCAAGGCTTTAACGTTGACCCAATTTTGCAAAAGCAAGCTGATTGCGTGTCTACAATGACCTACAATGAATATTGGCAGATCATTGATGCGGGCTTGTCTGAAGATGATTTGGTGACGTTCAAGTACGAAAATGCAGGCGTTGCCACATTGGAAGATGGTCTTTATGTGCTTGAAGAAGATCTTGCAGACCCTGCAATGGTCGACAAGCTTGCCCGCTTTGTTCAAGCTTCGATGAAAGGTTGGGCATATGCTGAAGCCAACCCAGACGAAGCAGCTGATATTGTTCTTGAAAACGACGATACAGGTGCACAAACCGAAGAGCATCAGCGTCGCATGATGCGTGAAGTGTCAAAACTTACCGCAGGAACAGACGGTCGTTTGGACGAAGACGACTATAACCGTACGGTGGCAACTTTGTTGGCTGGCGGTTCTGACCCTGTGATTTCCGGCCCACCACAAGGTGCTTGGACTTCAGTTGTTACTGACAAAATGATGTAGAAATAACCCTTTACCATCAAATACAAAACGCGGCTCCAGGAGGGCCGCGTTTTCGTATGAAACACCAAAAAATGTCAGCGATCAGGTCGGTTGTTCCGCATCGTTTTTATAGACTTCAAAATCCAATTCATCCACGGGCTGCATGTCCAGCATCAGATTAAAGCCAAACAATAGACAGGCTTGCAAAAAGATACTGGTCATCACCGGATCAAAAATCTCAAACGCATATCTATCCGCAGCCATGCTCACAATTGAATAAAGGCTGATGATCGTGCTTGAGAAAACCAGGCTCTTCACAGTCGCAGAAACTTGCTTGTGGTGATCCTTGGTCGCTTTAAATGGGTCCTGCTTTTTCACCAAGGCGATCTTGGCGATATAGACCGCATAAGCAAGGTTTAAAAAGGTGATGACTGCGACGCCAACAAAGTGCTTGGTTTGCCATGGGCCATCCAGATTGGTGTCATAAATGAACACCCCAAGCCAACACAAATAGGCAATGACCGCGCCAAAGACCCAGCCGGGCGAGATAAAATCAAACAGGCGACGTGGCACAAGTTCAGCCGTGCGCTTTGCCTTTTTGACCGCTTGGCGCATGCCTTTGAACTGTTCATACTCGCTAACACCCAGAATAACGATCGGCAGTATCTGCAAGATAAAATAGAGCATAACGACAATCTCGCTGCCGCCCAACGGATGCGGCTCAAAACCTGTTATGAGCATTGCCGCCAACCCAACAAAGCCAAGTGATGCGATGAAATAGTTGGCATAACGATAAAGAACCCGCAAACCGCTGATGCTTGCCAACAAACCGCCCGCCCCTTCTGGATAGAGCTTGGGGTAGGTTTCTTTGGGATAATTCTTGCGCACAAAGTTGATCCGTTTGAGTGTTTTGGCCGGCAAATAGACCGAAACAAACAGAATTTGTGTCGCAAAGACCGCATAAAAAATCAGCAGTGTGATGTTCATCGGCATATTCTCAATCATTTAGTCTCTCCCATGTTTTGGGTTTGCATGACCTGTGAAAAGGCGATGCGGATCTCACTATCGGTGGCACCGGCGGCGCGAGCTGCCCGAACGGCGTCTTCGAGCTTGGCTTGCACCAGCGCGGGCAAGTCTATGGTGCAGTTTTTAAGGGCATTAGGGTGCACAAAGGTGCCCCGATATCCTTTGGTTTGGATGACCCCATCACGCTCTAAGAGCTTGTAGGCTTTGGCGACGGTTTTATTGTTCAAACTCAAATCGCTGGCCAATTGACGAATGGATGGCAGCGCCTGTTCAGGCAAAAGCTGACCAGCTTGCACCGCCTTTTTAATCTGCCCAACGAGCTGACCAAATAGCGGCTCTTCACTTTCTATATCTATCGTCACCTGCATATATGACCCCTATGTACCATTATTACTATGGGTACATCGAGTCCAAATGAATTGCAAGCTTTAGGTTGTAAAAGGTTTGAATTGCGCGCTGTGGCACGTTTTTTATGTAGGGCGAAATCGTCAAGCCAACTGCAAGCACAGATGGTTCATTCGACAAATTTGATATCTACCGGTTATCTAAAACTAGACACGGCGCGCAAAAGTGGCGGTTTTTTGACCTCATTTGCGCGACAGCTCTCGCGCCAAAATCTTTAGGGCTAAGCGAACCCGCGGGCTATTTTGCATTGCTTGGTGCGTTACGAGCCAAATGGGCACTGGAACAGGCTTCAAGCCTGGAAAGAGCCGAACCAACTCAGGCGTTGTTTGCGCGACTTCGCGCAGCATTGCGGCAACGCCCATTCCTCGTTTGACCATTTCCCAAGCAACTACAGCGGAATCTGAAATCAGTCGAAAATCCGACGCATCAACCTGAAAACCCAATTCGCTCAAATAGCTTGCCAAACGTAAAGTGTCATCAAAGCCGACAAGGTGTTTTCCATCCAATTCTGATGGGGTGCCTGGCAGACCGTGTTCTGCCACCCAACGATCAGAGGCATAAAAACACGCTTCGGTATCGCGTACATATTCCCCAACAAGGTCTTTTTGTTCAGGACGCACGTGTCGGATGGCAATATCCGCTTCCATTTGGTGCAGATTGGAGTGCGTGTTCGCCACGTCCAATTTAATCGTGATGTGCGGCGCCTCCGCGCGAATTTTTTCAACAATTTCGGGCAGCACATAAGTGGAAAAAGTATCGGTTGCAGAAATGCACAGCTGCCCACTTACATCTTGCACACGCCCACTCGCGCTCAACACCACCGCCTCAGCCGCTTCGCCCATGGTGCCGATATGTTCCAACAGTTCGCGCCCGGTTTGGGTCAAAGAAAGCCGTTTGCCCAACCGCTCAAATAGGGTCACCCCAAGACTGGCCTCCAAACTGGCGACCTGACGCGAAAGCGTTGGTTGGGTTAGATCTAGTTTGCGGGCTGCAGCCGAAAGCGAACCTGTGCTTGCGGTCATGTGAAAGGCGCGGAGTAAATTCCAGTCAATTTGTTTCATACATATTTGTATATCAAACGTGCATATTTTGGCAATTTACATTCTGTATGCATATGCACTACGAGTTGCTTGGATGTAAAATGCATTGTTGCAAAGGAAATGCCATGCTCACCTTGAGAAACAAATCGCGACTGATTGGAATTCTGATTATCGCAGCAATGGTTGCTGGTGTGCTTAGCGTTGCCCCATCTGTCGATTCAGCGGCATATTTAGTGGAGGCGGCGAGGAACCAAACGCAAGTCATGAACGCTGCATTGTTTCAATTCGCCATGGCCCTGATTTATTTTGCAATTGCCATTTTGCTCTATCCAATCGTGAAGCCTTTTGGCGAAAACCTTGCCCGTAGCTTCTTTGGCTTAAAGGTCACGGCCATGATCCTTGTGATCATTTCAACTGTGTTTTTGGTGTCTTTGTTCGAGCTGAGCGTGGAATTTGCAAGATTGTCCCCACAGGACCCTTTAGCGTTTGAGGCATTCGGCAAGGTGCTAAAAACAACCCGCGACCAAGTCAATCATGTCTTTATGATACTGGTCTTGTGCCTTGGAAACATCGCCCTCTTCGCGCTCTTCATCAAGTCAAAAATGATCCCCATTTGGATTTGTGTTT
>NZ_CAKZPW010000250.1:0-12776 GCF_937139385.1 uncultured Maritalea sp.
AGGTGTCACATCCCCTAGGCCGTCAACCTCAAACCCCAAGTCGGTCAATGATGTCGCCAAGCCCGCAACCCGCAAAGCAGCGGGCCCCATGATGCAACCTGAAAGTCCAGCACCACCATCAACAGGTGCGCCAATCAGCGCAACTGAACCGCGTGAAGTTTGATTTTTCATTTAAGTACCCTAGCTCTTTACCCAGAACTCTAGTGTTTCTGGTTACCACCTTTATACAATGGGGAACCCTACAGCGAATAGTTGAAAATATGTACAAAATTTAGTATTCATTTCTCATTGTGGTACACACTTGTGAGCAAAATGATAGATGGATGATCTCGACAATAAACTAATTGCCCTTTTGCGCCACGATGCGCGTACGCCAATTGCAACGATTGCGTTGACACTCAATATCTCGCGGGCGACCGCAAAATCGCGCATCGATAGATTGGTCAACTCTGGGGTCATCGCTGGGTTCACCATCATCACCGGCTCCCCCAGCGCGGACAAAACCATCCACGCCATCACGTTAATTGAGGTTGGTGGTCGCACAGCGGAGGCGGTAGTTAAATCTATGATGGGCCTGCCCCAGGTTAGAAGCTTGCACACAACCAACGGCAGATGGGATTTGATTGCCGAGCTTGAAACAGCGGATTTGATTGAGTTTGACGATGTGCTGCGCCGCATTCGCCTGATCGAAGGGGTGAGCCTGACCGAAACCAATATTTTGCTTGCACCAAAAAAATCTAAGTTGGACCGCTAAGTTCTTGCGTACTATTCTGCGGATTAACCATGCCATCATGCTAAAGATTTGATATGATCACAAATGTAGATGACTATTTCAAAAAGGGCTGTGACCGCTGCAAACGGTTTAACACGCCAGCCTGTTCAACAAGAATTTGGCAAGCGGGCCTGTTGGCCCTGCGCCAACTCTGCCTTGATGCTGGGTTGGAAGAAACCGTTAAATGGGGCCACCCCTGCTATATGCATTCGGGCCGCAATATCGTAATCATTGGCGCGTTCCAACGCAATTACACCCTGACGTTCTTTAATGCGGCCCTGATGAAAGACCCTGATGGGGTGCTCGAAAAACAGGGCCCGAACGCGCACAACCCAGGCATGTTTCGCTTTACCAAACTCAATCAGATCACACAAATGAGCCCGCTCATTTCAGCCTATTTGACCGAGGCCATCGGCTATGCCGAAAAAGGCATAAAGGCACCAAAACAACAAACAGAAGTTGAAATGCCCGAAGAGCTAATTGATGCGCTTGAAGCAGATCCTGAGTTGGCAGAGGCATTTCATGCCCTAACACCGGGTAGACAAAGAAGCTACGCCTTCAACCTAAATGGCGCAAAGCAGTCTTCAACTCGCTTTAAGCGGATCGAGAAGTTCCGCGATAAAATTATTGCAGGTAAAGGGGCGTTAGAACGATAAAAGGCGACCCGAAGGCCGCCTAATATTTTGCCGTATGTAATCTGGCTTAGTCAGATGGCAAAATCACTTTGTCGATCACGTGAATAACACCATTGTCCGCCATCACGTCGGCTGAAATAACAGTTGCGCCGTCGACCATAACTTTGCCCCCCATCACTGAGACAGTAACGGTTTCATCACCACCTTTTTTCAGCGTTGCAACATCGTTGGTGCCCGCTGGCAATTCAGCTGATGTGATTTTTGTTGGCAGCACGTGATACGAAAGAATATCGATCAATTGTTGCTTGTTTTCAGGTTTCAACAATGTTTCAACGGTGCCCGCTGGCAGAGCTGCAAATGCTTCATCAGTTGGGGCAAAAACCGTTAGATTTTCGCCATCAGACAAGGCGCCTGCAAGACCTGCAGCACTTGCTGCCGCAATCAAAGTGTTGAAAATACCAGCTTCTTGCGCTGTTTCAACAATGTTGCCCGCATATGCAGCAGGTGCTGCGATTACGCTCATTGCCAGTGCTGCGCCCAAAATTGCTTTCCGCATGATCATTCTCCTAATTGGTAAACCCAATGTTTGGGTTTTCACGTTGGTGCACACGCTTGGTGTGTCGCTAGGAGTTACGCGCGGTTTGAGCAGATGGATTTATAACAAAAAGGTGCGCAATTGTGAGTGATCCATCTCCATAAAAAGGCCGTATATTCTGCCTTATTCTTGATGATAGTTCACTATGTTGTTTGATTTTCCGGCTGTTTGCCCAAAATAATCATACTGAGCAAATCATCGTCTGTGACGTCTGCGACATCGACTGTGCCAACCAACTTGCCATTTTTCATAACCGAAGCCCGGTCACACAATTGCATCACGTCGTGAATATCGTGACTGATCAGGAATATGCCAATGCCCGCTTTCTTAAGTTGTTTGACCAAATCAGAAACCATTTGCGTTTCATGAGGGCCCAACGCTGCTGTTGGCTCGTCCATTATCAAGATCTGCGCATCAAAATACACGGCGCGGGCAATCGCCACTGATTGGCGTTGACCGCCGGACAAGGCAGAAACAGGTGCGCTAAACTTCTCAAAATTCGGGTTCAACGTACCCATAATTTTGCGCGTTTCCGCTTCCATTGCATCGTCGTCCACCATACCCATAGACGTCAAAAGCTCACGCCCCAAAAAGAGATTGGAGGCAGCATCCAAATTGTCAGCTAGAGCGAGTGTTTGATAAATGGTCTCAATTTTGTGCTGACGTGCATCACGTGGGTTATTGATCGTGACGGGTTTGCCGTTGATCAATATCTCCCCGCCATCCTTTTTGTAGGCGCCAGATAGCACTTTAATGATCGTTGATTTACCCGCACCATTGTGGCCGAGCAACCCAACAACTTCACCCGGATAAACATCAATGCTGACGTGATCCACGGCCTTAATACCACCGAAGGAAACTTGGATGTCTTTCATCTCAACGAGAGGCGTTTTTACTTTGTTCATGTGCTTGACCTCTATGCTCCGGTTCTGCGTCTGTAAGCGATGTCCAAATAAACAGCCAACACCAAAACGATACCGACAACAATGGACTGAAGGGGTGCATCTATTCCAACCATGGCCATGCCAGACTGCAAGCTTTGCATAATCAATGCCCCTAAAAGGGCGCCGTATATTGTGCCAACGCCACCTGCGAGCGCCGTGCCACCGATAACCGCCGCAGCGATAACGCGCAATTCGTCTAGCGTGCCCAAATCATTTCCAACAGACCCCAAACGAGCGGACGCGATTACGGCAGCTATTGCAGTCAGCCCGCCCATCAGTGCAAACACGCGCACGGTGAGCAAACGTGTGTTGATTCCAGATAGCTCTGCCGCCTCCGGGTTACCCCCAGTTGCAAAGACATAGCGACCAAATCGGGTCTTTTTGGCAATCACCGTCATCAGCACCGCAATCATCACCACAATGAGAACGGGAATGGCAATGCCATGATAAACATTGAAATCTGGAATGGGTAAATCTCGATTAGCGAAGATTCTCTTCACGGCCCCCTTGGACAAGGGATAGGAGTTCATTATCCAAACAAAACCCATGATCAAGGACACCGCAACGGCACCCAAAGTGTACTCAGCCCAAATCGGCTTGATGGAAAATCCATGACCAGCTTTTTGCCTTCGGCTCAAGACCATTAATACAACAGCCAGAATGGAAGCCAATAACCCTGCAATCCAACTGAACCCGGCGCCCAATGTGCCTTCTGCGCCACCGCCCAATAGTTTAAAACTTGCATCAAGCGGAGCAACAGTTTGTCCAGTTGTAACCCACCACGCAGCGCCGCGATAAACTAAGAAGCCACCAAGTGTAACAATGAACGCGGGCACCGTGAGGTATCCGATTATCCAACCTTGTACCGCACCAATAAGCACACCGATACTTAGGCCCGCAACTACGGTAATCACCCATATTAGAGGATGCTCAAAGCCCAGATATTGAGGCAATATGTGCGCTTGTAGTGTGCCCATCAACATGCCTAACAACCCAAGCAAGGAGCCAACTGACAAATCAATATGTCGTGTGACAATAACAAAAACCATGCCCGTTGCCATAACCGCAACGGAAGCGGTTTGAACTGAAAGGTTGAACAGGTTACGCGGTGTTAGAAATCGACCGTCTGTTGCGAAATTGAACACAACCCACAAAAAAATCAACGCCCCGATCATGCCGAGCATTCGATTGTCGAGTTCTAATTTGGAAAAGAATAATCTGATAGAATTTGTCATCGCTTCAAGCTGCTCCTGAGCGTAGCGAAAGTTTCTAATGCCTCTAAGAATCTACGCCATCGGTGATGGGGTGTCGACCAGAGGTGCGAAACTGCCTGTAGAAACCTCCCCGGCACAAGGCCGGGGAGGCAAAGATCGGTTACTTACAAACAGCAACTTTTTCGGCGTCAACACCTACGCAAAGCGCTTCCTTTGAGATCCATCCAGCATCAATTACGACGTTTAAGTTCTCAGCTGTGATCGGCACAGGCGCCAAGAAACGGGCACTGATTGCGGTTCCAGAGGGAGATGTCCAAATAGCTGAACCTTCAATATCCGCATTAGATGCACCGCCAGCCAAAGCTGCTGCGATTTGCCCAGCAGCTTTGCCCAATTCACGCGCGTCTTTCCAAACAGAAACAGTTTGTGTGCCAAGTGCTACGCGGTTTAGTGCGGCATGATCGCCATCTTGTCCAGAAACGGGCAAGCCTTCCATGCCTTGCGCGGTCAATGCAGCAACAACACCACCAGCGGTACCGTCGTTCGATGCAACAACAGCATCAACACCATTGTCGTTGGCTGTTAGGATTTGCTCCATGTTGCGCTGTGCGTTTGCAGGGACCCAACCGTCCGTATAGGCTTCATCGACAATTGTAATATCGCCCGCATCAATTGCTGATTGCAGGATCTCTTGTTGACCACCGCGCAAAAAGTCAGCGTTTGGATCGGTAGGCGATCCTTTGATCATGACGTAACGACCCTTAGGCTGAGCGGCCAAAACTGCGCGCGCCTGCATACGTCCAACTTCAACATTGTCAAAAGTTAAATAGAATGCACGGCTGTCTTCGATCAATCGATCATAAGCAACAACCGGAATGCCTTCGTCGGTCGCAGCGTCAATTGCAGGCCCAACCGCAGACGCATCTTGCGCCAAAATAATGAGCGCGTTTGCACCGCGTGAGATCAAGCTTTCGATGTCTGAAAGCTGTTTGGACGAAGACGCCTGAGCGTCTGCGGAGATATATTCTGCGCCCATTGCTTCAAGCGCTGACTTGATCGCTGCCTCATCCGTTTTCCAACGTTCTTCTTGGAAGTTTGACCAGCTGACGCCAACTACAAGGTCGGCCGCAAGTGCATTCGAAGCAACACACATGCTCAATACGGCGGCAGACGCCATTACAAATTTTTTCATTTCATTTCCTCCCGAAATCAAACTCTACGTTGGTCAGGCATCACGTTTCATGCTGCCTCCCGTAGACCACCTATGGGTAGCAAGTTTAAATTCGAAAATCAAATTAAATAATTTTTTTGTATAACTGACTGTAATTACGTGCAAACATATGGTCGAATTACAGATTCAAATTGGACATTCATTGACTGGAGATTTGGATTCACACCAAATTTGGCTGAGGAGCCCGCATTGTTAGGTGATCAAAGAACCATCGGCCGTCGCGCACTGCTGCTGCAAATTCGTAAAATGGGTCCGGTACCCCGCATAGAACTTGCAGAGCAAACCGGCATTAGCCGCGCAACAGTAACGACAATCACAGCCGAGTTGCTTGAACATGGATTGATCGAAGAAGTTCCAGTTGAGCCAAAGGGCAAAGACTTTAAGCGCGGTCGACCAAAAGTTGACCTAAAAACTCGTGGCAACGCCTATTTAATCGCTGGGGCCAAGCTTGCCAATAAATCCATCGCTATTGTTTTGGCAAACTTTGAAGGTGAAGTTGTTTGTGAGCATGAAGCCGCCTTGTCAAAGATCAGCTATGATCCAAAGGAATTTGCAGAAGTCTTTCGTGCCGAACTCGAAACCGCCACCAAAAAAATCGACAACTGCTACGAAGACATCTCAGCTGTTGGTCTGGGATTGGCCGGCATAGTTGACGCGCAAGAAGGGATCGTGCGTTGGTCCCCTTCCCTCAAAGATCGCAACGTCCCTCTTAAACGCATATTGGGCGAACACCTGGAAAAGCCCATTTTCATCGACAATGACGCGAATTTGGTGGCAAAGGCAGAACAGCATTTCGGCAAAGGCAAAAACGTCAGCGATTTCATCGTTGTAACCATCGAGAATGGCGTTGGCATGGGCATCGTCTTGAACAATGAGCTCTATCGGGGGACACGCGGTTGTGGTGCAGAATTCGGCCACACCAAAGTTCATCTTGATGGTGCTTTGTGCCGGTGCGGTCAGCGTGGATGCCTTGAAGCCTATGTGGCTGACTATGCGCTATTACGTGAATTTGCAGTTAGCCGTGAGCATACAAGCAACAATGGCAACGGCGATGATGTCGCAACGCTGATCAGAGCGGCTAAGGACGGCGACAAGATGGCCAAATCGATCCTTGACCGGGCCGCGCGCATGTTTGCAATGGGGCTTTCAAACCTGATCAACATTTTTGACCCCCAACTCATCATTCTTTCAGGTGAACGGATGCAGTTGGATTTCCTTTATGCAGACGACGTTTTGCAAAGCATCAAAGACATTGTTGTGCAAGTTGACGCAGCGCCGCCCGAAATTGTGGTGCACCGTTGGGGCGACATGATGTGGGCCAAAGGGGCGGCAGCTTTTGCCATCGAAGGTCTTGTTGATATAGCGCTAACAGAAATGGCTGAAGATGTTTCGTAGTTCGTTTCTATCAATCACAACCTTGGCAATTGCATCATCCTCGTTTGCCGCCCCCCTTTTTATAGATCGCACAGGTGACATTTCCCATGCATATGTTGGCGGTTGGGAACATTTTGTGGGTGGCGGTGTGGCCGCTTTTGACTGCGACAGCGATCAGTTCGCAGAATTATTTGTTGCCGGCGGCGCTGAACCTGCAAAGCTCCTTGCAAATGTTACAACCGAGAGCGGTGCCAATTTGGCTTTCGCAGACGCAACACCCGACAACTTGAAAATCAAGTCCGTCACTGGCGCATACCCAATCGACATAGATGGTGATTCGATCACCGATCTCGTTATCCTGCGCGTCGGTCAAAACGTGATCATGCGTGGACTTGGCGGCTGCAAATTCGAAGAATTCTCCAAACTACAGTTCTCCTCAGGTGAGCAGTGGACAACTGCCTTTTCTGCAACATGGGAGGGCAACAATGCGCTCCCAACGTTAGCATTTGGCAATTATGTGGACCGGTCAGCCCCCGACGGCCCATTTGAAGCTTGTGATGCGAACAGTCTTTACCGCCCGGTTGATGGCGCTTATGCCGAACCAGCTAAACTTGAACCTGGGTATTGTGCGCTTTCTTTGCTTTTTAGCGATTGGGGGCGCACTTCAAAAGCAGATTTGCGCGTGTCTAACGACCGTCACTATTATGTCAAAGCGGGGCACGAGCAGCTATGGAATATGCGAACCACACCAGCACTTTACACAAGAGACCAAGGCTGGATTGAACATAAGATTTGGGGCATGGGCATAGCAAGCCGAGATATCAGCGGAGACGGCCTCCCCGAGATTTATCTCACATCAATGGGAGATCAAAAACTTCAGTCTATTCAAGGCAGCGGTGCTACACCCACTTACACTGACGCTACCTTTGGCAAAGGCATAACCACTCACCGCCCCTACAAAGGGGATGATGGACGCCCTTCCACAGGTTGGCATGTGGCCTTTGGAGACATCCAAAACGACGGGCTCGACGATCTTTTTGTTGCAAAAGGAAACGTCGACCAAATGATCTCTTCGGCCATGGCCGATCCCAACAGCCTGTTGATTCAAAACCAAGATGGGACGTTTGAAGAATATGGCGACAAGGCTCAAGTGGGCAGTGAAGCAAGAAGTCGCGGCGCGGCCCTGCTCGATTTAAATTTGAACGGTCTGTTGGACCTTGTTGTTGTCAACCGACGTGCAAATTTGGAGATTTATCAGAATATATCGACCGATACAGGCAACTGGGCAAGCATCCAGCTTACCCAAGACAGGCAAAACGCCAATGCAATTGGGGCCTGGATTGAAGTTAAAGCGGACAGCAAAACATATGCGCGCGAGTTAACGATAGGCGGCGGCCACGCCAGCGGCATGCTAGCGCCGGAACACTTTGGACTCGGTAAAACCGAGACATTTGAAGTGCGCATCACATGGCCCAATGGCACAAAAAGCGATTGGACAACACTTCAAGTCAATAAGTTTTGGACGCTGAAACGGGTGGGCGATCAAGTAAAAGCGGATGCCTATTGATCAAATAGCAAACCGCTTGGCACCCGGTCCGGCACGCCCAATCGGCCAATTGAACTAATTGGATCGGTCAAACTGTCCAGAAAGGCTAGCAAATCTTCAATCTCGGTGTCGCTTAAGGTTTGAGGTGCCAACTCATTTGCCCGTGCAATGACATCTACTTCCATCGGATCATCCATAATGCGCAAATCTGTAGCGCTGTCCAATGCTGGCAAATCAACCTTCAAACGATAGGCTTGCAGTGAAGCAACCGGGTCCAAGTGATGACGAACAACTTGCTCAAGTGTTTCATAGGCACCAGCATGGCCGTAAGGCGCAGTTAGGGCCACATTGCGCAAAGATGGCGTGCGAAACTTGTAGATATCACTTGCCCGCCCAGTGGTGTGCATACGGCCAGTGTCTCTTGCATGGCTTTCAAACCGAGCGCCCTTACCTGGCCCGATTTGAGGCATGGCGATGGCGTGGTAATCGTGATCGGTTTGGAAAAGTCCTGAGTGACACGAACTACAATTTGACTTGCCATAAAATAAATCCATGCCCGAAATTGCATTTGCGGACAATGGCTTGGCATCTCTCAAATAGTGATCGAACGGACTTTCATTCGCCCGCCATTCAAACGCGATGAAGGCCGCAATGGCGTTTGCGATATCGGTAAAGCCGATCTTCTTGCCTGCGGGTAAAACCGGTTCAAATAAGTCGCGGTATTCTGAAATTGAACGGACACGCTCTGCGATAAGATCCCAAGCACCACCATCTCCCGTTAACCGACCTAACCGAACCGCTTGCGAGACTTCATTCTCAGAATAATGCCCTGCCATTTCATCAGGTGAAAGTACGGGAAACATTGCCTGAGCCGACAAAACGCTGTCAAAGCCGACGATCATTTCGTCTTCCAATGGTGAGCGAATGCCAGATGGTCGTGACGTATCTTTTTCCAACCGCCCATCGTGGAACAATGAAACAAACTCGTCAGCGCCTAGATTAAACAAAGCTGGAGAGTTGCGCGGCACCCGCTTTTCCGGAAGATTGTTCGGATCCACAACCCGAGCCGGGCCTAACCCCTTTCCCCCATCACCAAGCCCCAACGCCACCCCATCAGACGTCCCAAATTTTGAGTGATGGCACGTTGAACAAGAAACTGTTTTATTGCCGCTTAAAATCGGGTCATAAAAGAGAAACCGACCAACATCAATTTCATGTTGATCGGCATTAGCATAGTTAGCGGGTTCAAATGCTAAGTTTTGCGAGAAGCTAGTGCCCACAAGTAAGGCACTAATCAATGCAGTTCCAATAGTCTTCATGATGTGCCCCCAATTTGGTGATCCACTCGCCAGCGTGGCCGGACAGACTATAGAATTGACTGACCAGTGGACGCCCAATCTTTCACAAACCCTTCAAGTCCCTTATCAGTGAGCGGGTGATGCACAAGCTTTTCAAGCGTGCTCGCGGGAATGGTCGCTACATCTGCCCCCGCAAGGGCTGCATCGCTCACATGATTTGGGGTGCGAATTGACGCAGCCAATATTTGTGTTTCAAACCCGTAATTGTCATAAATTGTGCGGATGTCCTCAATCAACTGCATACCATCCAGGTTGATGTCGTCTAACCTGCCTATGAATGGGCTAACGTAGGTGGCGCCCGCCTTTGCCACCAACAGGGCTTGGTTGGCCGAAAAACAAAGCGTGAGATTGGTATTAACACCTTGTTTTGTCAAAGTGCTGCACGCATGCAAACCGGCCATTGTTGTTGGCAATTTGATGCAAACATTTGGCGCAATTTTCTTGAGCACTTCAGCTTCCTTCAGCATGCCCTCATAATCCAGCGCAGCAACTTCTGCAGACACCGGGGTGTCAGTGATTTCACAAATCTGGGTGATGACTTCGATCATATCGCGGCCAGATTTCTTGATCAGTGAAGGATTGGTGGTAACCCCGTCTAAAAAACCAGTTGGTGCCCATTTTTCAATTTCAGCAATTTCAGCGGTATCAATAAAGAACTTCATTTTATTTCCTTAAACCGATCTTTAAACGAACCGGTTAACATAGTTTTCCAAGATTTCCTGACGACCTGATTTCGCCACGGGATTAATGTTTGAAGCGATCACTTTGTTGGTAACCTCTTCCAATGTGCTTAATAAAAGCTGTTCCGCTTCTGGTGTATTCCAGCCGGCATAACGCTCTTTCAACGCCTCGTCCAACCCACCATCTTCGATCATTGTAGCTGCGGCCTTCAAACCACGCGCACAAATGTCCATTCCCCCAATATGGGCGGCAACAAGGTCCTGAGGATCTAGTGATTGTCGACGAATTTTGGCATCAAAATTAGTACCGCCCGATGAGAATCCGCCGTCTTTTAGGATGTGGTAATAGGCCAGCGCCACTTCTGGGACATTATTGGGAAATTGGTCGGTGTCCCAACCAGATTGATAGTCGTTGCGGTTCATATCGATGGATCCCAAAACGCCAAGCGCCACGGCGGTAGCGATCTCATGCTCAAAGGAATGACCTGCCAAAATGGCGTGACCTTGTTCAAGGTTCAATTTGACCTCATTTTCAAGGCCATAGGTTTTCAAAAACCCGTAACAAGTTGCCGCATCATAATCATATTGGTGCTTAGAAGGCTCCTGCGGTTTTGGCTCCACCAAGATTTGCCCCTTAAAGCCAATCTTATGCTTATACTCAACAACCATGTTGAGAAAGCGCCCCATGTGATCGAGCTCTAGCTTCATATCTGTGTTCAAAAGGGTTTCATAGCCTTCACGCCCACCCCACAAAACATAGTTCTCGCCACCCAATTTGACAGTGGCATCCATGCAAGATTTTACAGTTGCAGCCGCAAAAGCAAATACATCTGGATCTGGATTGGTCGCAGCCCCTGACATATAGCGACTGTGCGAGAACATATTGGCCGTGCCCCACAAGAGCTTGGTGCCAGTTTGTGCCATCTTGATTTGGAAATAGTCCGTAATTTCTTCAAGGTTCCGAGTGTTTTGCGCAAAGCTTTCGCCTTCGGGGCGCACGTCAGCATCATGAAAACAAAAGTAAGGCACACCCAGAATGTCAAACATCTCAAAAGCGACGTCTGCTTTGTGCTTTGCCAACTCCATGGTGTCCCCAAACCAAGGCCGATCCAGCGTTTGCCCACCAAATGGATCACTGCCGGGCCAGGCAAATGAATGCCAATAGGCGGCGGCAAATCGCAAATGGTCTTCCATACGTTTGCCCATAATTACTTCATCTGGATTATAGTGATGAAAAGCCATTGGGTTCGTGCTGTCTGCACCTTCAAACGAAGCCTTTTGGATATCCTTGAAAAAACCTGTACTCATTGTATCGCCCTTGCCGCTGGGTATATTGTTTTGAATTTTTCATAGGCTGTCGCATAGGCAGCCCGATGTTTTTTGTTTGGGTGAATTGTTGTAGCGATCTTTGGCGCTGTCATCACGTCTAGCGGATCGCAGCCAATGGCGCCGCACATCGCAAGCCGGGCTGCCCCCAAGGCCGCCCCGAAATCACCTTCTTCGGGCAGCTCAAGTGGCACATTTAGAACCGTGGCAAGCATCTCCACCCAAAGCCGAGAGTTTGCCCCACCTCCAACGACCAGAAGCTTTTTCAAGTCTGTTCCCGTGGCGCAAAGCGCATCAAAGCTCTGACGCAGCGAAAACGCCACGCCTTGCATAATCGACTGGGTCATATCCGCCCGCGCATGGGCAATATCAAGACCGACGAATGCGCCTCTAATAACGCTGTCGTTATGTGGCGTCCGTTCCCCTGAAAGATAGGGCAAAAAATGAATATTGCTGGGCGCTTTCAATTGGATATCAAGTTCGTTGGTTAGGGCTTCAGGTGTCTGACCACAAATGTCCGCGAACCAATTTAAACTATCAGTTGCAGCCATTGTGACCCCCATTTGATACCAACGGTTCGGGACCGCATGACAAAATGTATGTACCGCGGTTTCAGGTTGGGGAGAAAAACTGCTGCGCGCCGCTAGAATGACCCCAGAAGTACCCAGCGACACAAAACCTTGACCCTCATTCATAACGCCCGCGCCGCAGGCGGTGGCTGCATTGTCTGCACCGCCTCCCACGATCACAACGGGTTGCTCAATACCCCACGCCGACAGATGTTCAGCTTTTAGGGTTCCAGCAACTTCAGAGCCTTCAACCAAAGCCGGCAGTTGACCTTGGTTGACCCCTGAATGCGCCAAAATTTTATTTGACCAAGACCTCGTGCCCACATCTAGCCAACTTGTGCCCGCGGCATCCGACATTTCACTTTTCAATTCGCCGCTTAGCCAAAATCGCAGATAGTCTTTTGGCAGCAACACCGTTTCTGTTCGCGCAAAAATTTCGGGTTCATTTTCTTTAACCCACATCAGTTTTGGCGCCGTGAACCCGGGAAAAACAATGTTGCCCGAAAGTTCTCTAACGCCCTTGGTTTGATCC
>NZ_CAKZPW010000251.1:0-2389 GCF_937139385.1 uncultured Maritalea sp.
ATGGCTTCAAGCCCTTCATAATGTCGATCGCTTCAGGAACACTTGGCTCAGCAACATCGATCTTTTGGAATCGACGAACCAAAGCACGGTCCTTTTCAAAGAACTGTCGATATTCTTTGTAGGTAGTTGAACCAATGCAGCGAATTTCGCCAGAAGCAAGCGCGGGTTTAAGCAAGTTTGATGCATCAAGTGCACCACCGGATGTTGCGCCAGCGCCGATTACCGTGTGAATTTCGTCAATGAACAATATGCTGTCAGGTTCTTTTTCAAGCGCCTTGACCACAGACTTCAAACGTTCCTCGAAATCACCACGATAGCGCGTTCCAGCCAGCAGCGCGCCCATGTCGAGCGCATAGATGGTGGCTGGTTTCAAGATCTCAGGCACGTCGCCTTCAACAATCCGCTTAGCCAAACCTTCAGCAATGGCGGTTTTACCAACTCCGGGGTCGCCAACATAAAGTGGGTTGTTTTTTGAACGACGGCATAGAATTTGAATAGTGCGTTTTAGCTCCGCGGCGCGACCGATCAAGGGATCAATTTTGCCCGCTTCCGCTTTGGCGTTCAAATCAACACAAAACTCATCAAGTGGCGAGGAACCGGAACCCGCTGGCCCATCGCCCTCTTCTTCTGCCCCTTGGATGGGCCGGGTTTCTGTGACACCAGACTTTGAAATGCCGTGAGATATATAGTTCACAGCATCAAGCCGCGTCATATCCTGTTGTTCAAGGAAATAGGCCGCATGGCTTTCACGTTCAGCAAATATGGCGACCAAAACATTGGCCCCCGTTACTTCGTCACGGCCAGACGACTGCACATGAATGACAGCGCGCTGAATGACGCGTTGAAAAGCAGCGGTTGGCGTCGAATCCACATCGCCATCAACAACCAGACTAGAAAGCTCGTCGACAATGAATTCTTCCAAATCTTGGCGCAGAGCTTCGCGATCAACCTCACACGCATCTAACACCGCCAGTGCATCGTCATCTTCGGTTAGCGCCAATAACAAGTGCTCCAACGTCGCCATTTCATGCGAGTGTTCGCGCGCCAAATTCATCGCGTTGTGTAGAGCCTTTTCCAAACCTCGGGAGAATGAGGGCATATCTTACTCCTACTGTTTTTCCATTACGCATTGTAATGGGTGTTGGTTCTTTTTGGCCGCGTCCATGACCTGAGTTACTTTTGTTTCTGCCACTTCGTACGGAAAAATGCCGCACTCCCCCACGCCGTGATTATGTACATGCATTGTAATAGATACGGCTTCATCTTGGTTCTTGTTGAACACTTGTTGCAAAACCGCGATTACAAATTCCATCGGCGTATAGTCATCGTTGAGCAATAGTACGCGATACAATCCGGGCCGCTTGACCTTCGTGCGCGTTTTGGTTGCAACACCAATGCCATCTCCAGAATCGTCATCGTTCTGGTCATTCGAAGACATGTAAATCTTGTTCGTCTCGTTCATGGTATTCGGTGTATTTCTCTGCTCGTGAATCCTAATCCTATTATGTATGCAAATTATGGCCAATGTTAAGACCTAGAAGGTCAAAAACTCTTCCCACGAATCTGCCACAACATGATTAAAATACGCTGCACTTTTTCAAACAAATCAAAACAATTTTACTCATTCGTAAGAAGCCGTCCGTATTTTGGTGCTGAGTGAAGTTGCTTCGGCTGCATATGTTTGCAGAATGAATACGCGGAGCACGAGTTTTGTATTGAGTACGGGCCTACGTATCGGCCCGATTTGTCTGGAGTACAGGGTGGATTTCCTCTCTGATATTTTTAAGCATCGCCGTGTTTTCACGTCAATTTTGACGTCCATCATTCTCGTGATGACAACACTTGTTGCCCCCCAGCCCGCCCAAGCAGCAAACCTGCGCAAATATGCGGGTATTGTTGTGGACGCAAAAACCGGCAAGACCCTTTATTCATATGGGGCAGATTCGACCCGATATCCAGCTTCTGTCACAAAAGTGATGACGCTCTATATTGTGTTTGAAGAGCTTGCGGCAGGTCGCCTGAAACTATCTTCCAAACTCAAGGTTTCGAGATACGCGTCATCCGCGGAACCAACAAAACTCTACCTAAAGCCTGGAACAACAATAGCTGTTTCAGACGCTATCCAAGCCTTGGTTACGAAGTCGGCGAATGATGTGGCGCGCGTAATAGCGGAAAACATTTCTGGCTCTGTTCCAAACTTCGCCGTTCGCATGACCAAAACAGCACGTGCGCTTGGTATGTCACGGACAACATACAAAAATCCATCAGGCTTGCCGAATTCAGCCCAGGTAACAACGGTGCGCGACCAAGCACGTTTGGGCATGGCGATTTTCCAGCATTTCCCACAGTATTTCAAATACTTCAAAACGCGTTCGTTCCGCTATCGCGG
>NZ_CAKZPW010000252.1:0-2867 GCF_937139385.1 uncultured Maritalea sp.
CTAACCGTGAACAAGGTTTGAATGACGATGTTTTGCACACAGCGGCTTTGACATTGCTTGGTGAGGCGGCGGGCGAGGGGCGCAAAGGCCAAGAGGCGGTTGGACACGTCATCAACAACCGTGTTGCGTCATCACGTTACCCGAATGATCCAAAATCTGTAATGCTGCAAAACAAGCAATTCAGTACATGGAATAAAGGCGCGGGCGGGAATAATCCTGATAAGCGGTTCAAGCGCACCGACCCTGCATACTTGGCAGCGCGGGCAACGGCGGCGGACGTGCTTTCCGGGCGCACAAAAGACCCTACCAACGGTGGTCTGGCATATTTTGCGGGCAAAGACCCATATTGGCTAAATGCTGAAAACAAAAATGGCACAAAGCAAATCGGCAATCATACATTTTTGCTTGGTAAGGGTGAGCAGCCGCAAACAGCCCTAGCCGCGATTGAAAGCCTTTCCCCAACTGAAAAGGCGGTTGTGCCATCACTAGGCTATGCCCCTTCACCACCAGATCGGCCAACAACAGCGCGGCGACCAGAGCAGCCTAAACAGAAAGCCCCGTCGTTTTTCGCTAAAGTGGGGGGATATAATAATTTCAAGAAGCTCGAACGCCAAGCCGCGCCATCTGCGCTAAAAGTTGCAAGTGCGGTTGGCAATTCAATTTTAGACACAGGGCAAAACCTTTGGGGCGGTGCTCAAAAAGCGCTAACCCCGCAAAAGCCTGTCAATCTACCCCGGCCACGGCCAACGCGCACGGCATCTGTTAACCCCGTTGCATTGCCCCGGCCAAGACCACAGCAAGACCCGCGCTTTGATTTCTCAAGTATGGGCAATCAATCATCTCCAGCCCTGCAAATGGCCTTGGATATGAAGGTCGCAAGCCTAAACAACCCAATCCCGTCGCAGCCTAAAATTGCCACACCACGTTCCACACGCAACTTTGACCGGGCAGAGGCGGGCTTTAACGTTCCTTACACCCGGCAAGTTGGCAAGGCCACGATTAATCCAATTGATCCGATCCAGCCAATTCAACAAGTTAGCCAACCGAACTATTTGGACCCGATCGCACCAACGCCTCCACAACGGCCGGCCGGCCTTGGCGGGCAAATGAACGGGCTGCAACGCACGGTCAACAATGTGCGCAGTGCATTGGCTCCGATCCGCAACGTTCGACACGATATCGCAGGTCAAATTGACGGGCTGAGACTGGCGGCAAGGCGGGCAGCGCAACAGCAAATACAACAGGCTTTGGGTAACAGGCCTTCACATATGATGGGCCTTGATCGTGCTGCATCAAGCGGCAATGTCGTTCATTCCAACGGCTACATTTATGCGGGTTCACCGGGCAATTTCCGTCAAGTCGGCAAAGTGCAAGGCAATGAAGCCAAGATGTATTCCACAAGCAACGAAAAGCCTAAGGGCTATCGCTATTACGATCAAGTTGAAAAAGAATGGAAGCGCAAATGAGCGACGGGTGCACGGGCTTTCAATGGCTTGAGGGCTTCTTTGAGATCCGACAGTGCTGTGTGATCCATGACGCGGGCGGTTCGGACGGGGTTTTACTCGATTGCCTCTTAGCCAATACCCCGCCAGAAATATCCATTCTGGTCGTGTTTTGCGTCTTTCTCATGGCGCTGTTTAGACCAATTTACCGAATGATCAAGCCTTACCTCAAACGCAAATAAAAGAGGCGTCTATGCGCGATTACATTTTCAATGTGTTGATTGCGGCGGACTGTCTTTTGAACGCGATAACGGGCGGGCATCATAGCGAAACAGTTTCAGCGCGGGCGACTAGAAATGCGGACCGCCACGGCTGGAAACAATTGGGGCAAATTCTTGAATGGATAGACCCCGGCCATTTAGACCGATCAGCCCGGTATCACGACAAGCTGAGAAACAAATAACCACATTGGAGCTTAAAATGAGCGCAAGCCTTATATTGGCTGAGTGCAAGAGGCATGGCCTTTTGAGAAATCAAGCCGCGTACGTACTCGCCACAGCAGAACACGAAACAGGTGGCACATTTAAGCCCGTTCGTGAAACCTTTGCAAAGACAGACGCGCAAGCAAAAGCACGCCTCGAAACAGCATTTAAAAAGGGTCAACTCAAATGGGTCAAAACCCCTTATTGGCGCGATGGTTTTTTTGGACGTGGCTTTGTTCAACTCACTCACAAATACAACTATGAAAACGCGGGTAAGAAACTGGGTCTTGATCTAGTCCGCCGCCCTTCAGATGCAATGAAGCCGAATGTTGCCGCTCAAATTCTGGTGGTTGGCATGAAAGAGGGCTGGTTCACGGGCAAAAAGCTTTCGGACTATATCACCCTCCAAAAATCCAGCTTCAAACAGGCCCGGCGCATCGTAAATGGCATGGACCGTGCGGCTAAGATTGCAGCCCTTGCAGTAAAGCACGATACGGCGCTCAAAGCGGCTGGGTATGGCAAAACAACGTCAACCGCCCCAATCCCCCCTAAACGTCCAGAAACGCGCTCACAGGGCATTATTTCAAGCCTAATCGCGCTTTTGGTTCAACTTATCACCTCAATATTCGGAGCAAAGAAATGAAAAAGCTAAAAGGCTGGCGTACGCGTCTATTCTCGGCGCTTGTGGCGCTATACGGAGCGATTGAGCTAGTCGACCCCCATTTAATCGCTGACGCGCTTGGTGTGGACACACAAGGACGTGCAATCATCATCATCTCCATTGCGGTTGGTATGTACGTATTGCGGCAAGTTACAACCACAGCACCGGGGCGGGCTGAGTGATGTGGAAAGCGGGTTTTAATGCGGTCTTAAACTTTTTCACAGGCGGCATTGTTGGTCGATTATTCGACACAATTGACCGTAAGGTAGCGGCTGAAAGCGA
>NZ_CAKZPW010000253.1:0-2761 GCF_937139385.1 uncultured Maritalea sp.
TGAAAGCGACAAAGAGCGGTTGAAGGCCGATGTGCTGCAAACGTGGTTGCGCAATCGCGTGGCTATGCCGTGGTTTGTTGACTTTGCATTCATTGGCCCCTTGGCTTTTTGGTGGGGCGCTGTGTGCGTTTACAGCGTGTTTTTTCATGCTGGTGGCCCTTTCCCTCAAACGTGGGATATAGCAGCGCTCCCGCATCCCCTTGACCAGTGGGCAGGCTGGATTATCGGTGCGCGTTTTGCACCAGCCCTGATCACACAATTTTTAAAGCGATAATCAGATGACTGAAGAATTAGACCGCCGTGTATCGAGCCTAGAGCAGTGGCGCACAAAACAAGAAACCTCGCAAGCTGTGGAAGCCGAACGGCGAAAACACATGGACAAGCGTTTTGACGCAATGGAAGGTAGATTAGACAAAATCGACGGGCATTTATCCAAGGTGGTTTGGCTAATTATCAGTGCCATTATTGTTGGGTTTATGGGCTTTGCTCTATCTGGGGGTCTAAATGCTGTCGGTGGATAAGTTATTGAGCCGCACTGGAATTGCTGTAGCGATTTCACTTGTGGCTATTCCCGCCTTTTGGCCAAGCTTTTCGCAGGTCGAAGGGCAATTGCTGCCCGTTACTACCCCAATGGAAGTTGAAGAATTGGGCAGTGGTCCAAATTATGTTGATGTTGCGGTTTCATTTGAGAAATTGCGGCAATGCGAATTTATTGGCTTGAGTTGGTACGATGACGCTTACCGCCTTGTTGTTGACTTTGAAGCCGGGGCAAAAAACGCACCTCTTTCTCGACCAGTTGGCCCGCAAGAGATTGGACCTTGGCGCTTGCATGGCACAACCACAATTCAAGGCACTCACGCGGTCACAACGCACCGCTGCCACCCCTTGTGGCTTACCTTCACCCAAACATACCCATAGGGGGCTTTATGGCCAATCCCGGATTGACTAACGAGCAGTTGCAACTTGCAGCGGACGCTATTGCCAGAAACCACGGCAATAAAGCAGCGGCGGCGCGTGAACTTGGCATTCACCCAAACACATTTCGCAACCATGCAGAGCAAGCAGACCGAAAAGGCATCTTGCCCGATATCCCAAAGGCAAAGCCCCGTATAAGGGTGCCAGCCCGATCAAGTTACACACCAGAACCAGAATTTCACGGTGAAGCAATCCGCGTTATGGTTTATGGCTGTTCACACGATAGCCCCTCAATTCCCGATAAATCACGTTTTACCAATATGGGCCGCTTGGCCGCGCATCTTGAGCCTGATTATATTGTCAATCTTGGTGACGCTTTGGACTTGGATAGTTTGAGCGGTCACGCAATGCCGGGGTCTGTTGATGACTTTGAGCGCCCAATGTTCAAGCGCGAAATGGATAGCTTTGAACTTGCCAATAGCGCCTTTAATCAAGACGCACCAAGCGGTGATGAAATCCCCAGGTATCACCTCATGGGCAACCATGAATATCGCGCGGATCGGTTCGAAAACATGAACCCCACAGCGCAGGGCGTATTCACAGGCGAAATCACCCAAATACTTGCACGTTATGGCTGGACAATCAGAAAATACAAAGAATGGCTGTATCTCAACGGGGTAGGGTTTACCCACGTCCCAATCAATATGGCGGGCAAGGAATATACAGGCCAAAACCCGTCTAACATGATCGCTAACCATTCCACTCATTCTGTTGTTTGGTCGCATACCCACAAAGGCGAGTTTCTAAACCGACCTAAAATTGGAATCGGCAACTCTATTCAAGTGTTCAATTCCGGGTGTTCAATGCCTCAAGGCTACATCAAGAAATATGCTGGTGTTTCGCAAACAGGCTGGACGTACCGTTGCAATGAATTGACGTTGCGCGATGGGCAGATTGAAAGCGCTCGTTCGTGGTCAATATTAGAACTTCAAGAGAAATTCGGAGATAGTAAAGCAGCATGAGCAGCACTATAAAAGTTTTAATCCAGCGAAATGAAACATCCCGACCTATCGAATACGATGCAATAAACGCCTATACCAAAGGGCCAATGTATTGCGTTCTATTTGAGAAAGACGGGAAAAGAAAAACCCATAAGTTCCCTCTTTGTTCTCTTTTCCGTGTTGAGGAAGAATATAATGAAACAATGCGTCCGAAGGGTAACATATGAAACGCGGTGAAGTATTAGACCAAGCAAAAGAAATAGTAACCAAAGACCGCAATGACGATTATGGCGCACCCGAAAACAATTTTAAGGCCATAGCAAGACGCTGGAACCTTTGGCTTAAGGGCCGGGGCATCATTGGACCAGACCAACACATTTCAGCCGTTGATGTAGCCTTTATGTCAATCGATATGAAAATGGCCCGCGCTCAACACAAAGTCGATAAGATGGACAATTTGATTGATATCGCTGGTTATGCGGATTGCGCTGGGACCATTATTGATCCTGAGTAGAACGCCTTGGCGGTTCACTCCGAACCTTCTTACCAACAGTTGACCCCGGCATATGTGGGAAATCCAATATAAAGCTGGCATTCTTTTGACCGCATGCGCTGCACCTGAAGCGCTTCACTAATTCATCTGCCAAGCAGGAATGATCACGGCCTAGCTTTTCGGCCAACATTTCCAAATTCACCTCGCCATACCCATCACAGCGCCACGTACGGCAACCCACATTCATTGTGGCACCAGCGTTTAATAGATCGCCTATGGTTTGGTATGATATTGTCATGGTTCAGCATTGTGGTATAGTTTTGAGAACGAAGCAAGAACATGATTGTGTTTT
>NZ_CAKZPW010000254.1:0-1334 GCF_937139385.1 uncultured Maritalea sp.
CCTAATTCGGCAAGCGCTTGTGCCATTTCTTCCGGTGGCCGTTCCGACCCACCAATCGAAGAAATGTCCTTTGGCGCATCATCAACTTTGAGGTAGCGCCAGCCCTGAAAAGGGCGTTTGGGCTGAGGAACAGTAGGCACCAACTCCTGATCCATAACGATGTCGCAAAAAGAACGTCCCTCGCCGTCTGTGCCCGCTTCCAAGCCCACAATACGTTGTCGGCACTGAATCTTGCCCCCAAACACCCAATAAATGGACCCACCAGCCAACAGCTCCTCAGCGCGTTTGGGCATCATTCTTGTACGGTGCCAAGCAAGACCATCTGGCCGTCCCATTCCACTTTGTACCAGCGCTGCGCGATAGGCAGCGAGCTCGTCGATAGAAGTGGTTCCAACCGATAATTTTATCAAATGAATCATGAAGCAAACTTTGCAGCGATTGTTGACTCTAACAAGTCAAAAAGAAGGGGCGCTGATCAATCTGACCGCGCCCCGTTTAATTTGCCAAATAACCTAGAGTTAGTGTCTAGGCACTGACGATGACTGATACGAGTAGTCCAACTGACAGCAGACAAATGAATGTCCAAGTTGCTGCCCGCCAACATACCGCCTTAGATTGGCTGCGCATGCAGTCTCCTATATTTGTTTCACCCCTCCAGCATCGCCTCAAAGCGCCGCCGGAGCTTTAACAGATAATTAATTATAGCGAGCAATGCAAGCATTAGTATTTAGTCGCATGCCCCTGTGCATAAATTGGTGCATAACAACCGGTTAGAGCAGCCCAAACGCAAGACCCGCGAGCCATAAAAACGCAAAGAAACCAACAACATCAGTTACCGTTGTCACAAATGCGGTTGAAGCAACAGCGGGGTCAATATTCAATCGGTCAAGTGCGATCGGAATAAGAATTCCAGACACACCTGCCGCAAACATATTGATAACCATCGCAACCCCAATGACGCCGCCAAGCAACGGACTGGAAAACCATACAGTCGCTACAACACCAATTATTAGCGCAAATATGACCCCGTTTAGCGCACCCACAAGTACTTCACGTGTGATCAAGCGGCGGATGTTAAATCGATCCAATTCCTTTGTCGAAAGCGCCCGCACCGTCACGGTCATCGCTTGCGTGCCCGCGTTCCCGCCCATTGAGGCGACAATGGGCATAAGCACCGCTAGCGCCACCATTTGCGAAATAGTCGCGTCAAATTGGGCAATCACCAAAGAGGCCAAAACTGCGGTGACCAAGTTGACCATCAACCATGTCACACGGCTACGAAGGGCATCCCAAACGTTATCTGAAATCTCTTCGTCACCAACACCAGCCAAACG
>NZ_CAKZPW010000255.1:0-6151 GCF_937139385.1 uncultured Maritalea sp.
CAAATAGTGTCGCGACAATGCATTGGTCTTATGCGTTCAAGACGTTGCCAATGTTCCTCCCTTGACCTTGTCAGCGAGATGGGTTTGCCATTTAAGTTCTGGCACTCCTCTCATTGGGATTGGACACTAACAAGGGTTTTGGCAGGTGTCATCACATTTTTGTCATGATTATGCGATTTTTGGCATGTTTGGTTTACTGGGGTGCTTAATAGGTAAAATCCGCCTTTTATCTTGATAATTCCGCCCATATGGCGTTTTCTCGCCACTGAACCTTCAATTCTCAATTCTCGAGTCGAAAAGAGCAGCTTTAGAAATGCGTCTTTCCCGTTATTTTTTGCCCGTCCTCAAAGAAACACCAAAAGAAGCTGAGATTGTTTCGCACCGCCTGATGTTGCGTGCCGGCATGATCAAGCAAGAAGCCAGTGGCCTTTATGCTTGGTTGCCGCTTGGCTACAAAGTGTTGCGCAAAGTTCAAGCCATTATTGAGCAGGAACAGGACCGGGCAGGCGCCCACGAAATGCTGATGCCAACGTTGCAGCCAGCAGATTTGTGGCGGGAAAGTGGACGGTACGACGACTACGGCAAGGAAATGCTGCGCGTAGAAGATCGACATGGCCGGGATTTGTTGTATGGACCAACAAACGAAGAAATGATCACGTCAGTTTTTCGGGCGAACGTGAAATCATACAAAGATTTGCCGCTAAACCTTTATCACATTCAGTGGAAATTCCGTGACGAGATTCGTCCGCGTTTTGGCACGATGCGGAGCCGCGAATTTTTGATGAAGGACGCTTATTCGTTTGATCTTGATAAAGAAAACTCGATCAAAGCCTACAACCGCATGTTTGTGGCCTATTTGCGCACTTATAAGCGCATGGGTTTGACCGCGATTCCGATGCAGGCCGAAACGGGCCCAATTGGCGGTGATTTGAGCCACGAATTTATCGTGTTGGCAGATACGGGCGAAAGCGGTGTGTTCTGCGATAGCGCTTTGCTGGACAAGCCAATTCCTTCGATCGATGTGGATTATGATGGTGATCTAAGCCCGATCGTTGACGAGTGGACATCGCTATATGCCGCCACTGAAGACATGATTGAAATGGATAAGTTTGAAGCTGATGTGCCTGAGGAACGCCGAATTGCGGCGCGCGGCATTGAGGTTGGCCAAGTGTTCTATTTTGGTGAAAAATACTCTGAACCAATGGGCGCGAAGGTGACCAATGCGGACGGCGAAGAAGTTGCTGTGCATATGGGATCATACGGAATCGGCCTTACGCGATTGTTGCCGGCCATTATTGAAGCCAGTCACGATGACGACGGCATCATCTGGCCTGTGTCGGTTGCACCATTTGAACTTGGTCTGATCAACTTGAAAGCCGGTGATGAGACATGTGTTGAGACCTGCCAAAAGCTTTATGGCGAGTTGAAATCTGCAGGCATCGACGTGCTTTATGACGATCGTGACATGGGCGCAGGCGGCAAGTTTGCAACAGCAGATTTGATTGGCTTGCCATTCCAGATGATTGTTGGGCCACGCGGCCTTAAAAATGGCGAAGTTGAAATCAAAGATCGTAAAACGGGCGAGCGTAGCACTGTTTTAATTGAAGCAGCCGCTGAGCACATTCGCGCAATCATTGAACCTCTGCGTTTGGATACGATCTAGTTTATGGCGAACAACAGCGCGAAGATGATTGAAAAGAACCGTCCGTTTTCCCCGTTCGAGTTTATGGTGTCTTGGCGATACCTGCGGGCCCGACGGGAAGAAGCTTTTATTTCAGTCATTGCCGCGCTGACGCTGACCGGCATTGCGATTGGTGTGGCCACACTGATCGTTGTGACATCGGTGATGAATGGTTTTCGTGCGGAGTTGTTGGACAAGATCCTTGGGTTGAACGGCCATTTTACTGTGTTTCCGATCGAAGCGCAGTTTGAAGACTATGGCGATGTGTTGATGCGGATGGAAGAAGTGGACGGGGTGCAGTCCGTGGTGGCCTTTGCAGAAGGGCAAGCGCTTGCTTCTGGCGTTGGGCAATCTACGGGCGTTTCAGTGCGTGGCATGTCTTTGCATGACATTGAAAAACTACCGTCTTTAAAGAAATCTGTCATACTTGGTGGCTTTGGAGGCTGGGATCAAAGCCGGGACCTTGCGATTGGCATTCGTCTGGCACAAAAGCTAGGTGTGTCGATTGGTGATCCAGTAACAATTATTACGCCAGATGGGATCATCACACCATTTGGTACCACGCCACAAATCCGTTCCTACCCGGTGAGCGTTATCTTTGAATTGGGCATGGTGGAGTTCGACAGCTTTTATGTTTTTATGCCGCTGCAACAAGGGCAAGACTATTTTCAGCTTTATCGTGATGTCTTAAAGGACGGGCAGGAACCACTGCCGTTTGATGCGACAGACGAGCAGATAGACAATGCATACGAGCGAATTTATCGCGTGAGCGCCATGGAAGTGTTTTTGGACAATCCCGATGCCACCACCGCCATGCGTGATCCGCTGCAGTTGGCTGCCGGGCGGCCAATGATTTTCACCGATTGGCAAAGGCGCAATGAAACATTTTTCTCAGCCTTGCAAGTTGAGCGCGTAGTGATGTTTGTCATTCTGTCGATGATTGTTTTGGTCGCTGTTTTCAACATTATTTCTTCGCTCGTGATGCTGGTGAAGGAAAAGAATGCGGATATTGCGGTATTGCGAACCATTGGGGCCACCCGGGCGTCGATTATGCGCATATTCTGTATGACTGGTACTGCCATTGGTGTGGCAGGCACCTTAATTGGCCTTGTGGTTGGGTTGCTTGTCGCGTCCAATGCGGAGGCATTGCGCGCTTGGATATCCGATACCATCGGCATTGCTTTGTTTCCGCCCGAAGTGTTCTTTTTGTCCGAGTTACCTTCTAAAACAGATCCGGTTGAAGTGGCATTTGTTGTGGGCATGGCGTTAATCTTGAGTTTTTTGGCTTCGCTTTACCCCGCGTGGCGCGCCGCACAATATGATCCAGTTGAGGCATTGCGTTATGGTTGATAAAAACGTGAAGCTGAAGCTTGAAGATATTCACCGCACATATGAGCAAGGTGAGGGCGAACTTAAGATCTTGCAGGGCGCTGATCTTGAAATTATGAGTGGCGAAATAGTTGCGCTTGTTGCGCCTTCTGGTGCGGGCAAGTCAACATTGTTGCATGTGTCTGGCTTGCTCGAACGGGCGGACGAGGGGCGTGTCACTATTTGTGATGTGCCCACAGATGGTTTGTCAGATCGCGAGCGCACCTTGGTTCGCCGCCAGCACGTTGGCTATATCTATCAGTTCCATCATCTCTTGCCAGAATTCAACGCCACAGAAAATGCGATGATGCCTTTGCTCATTGCGGGTATTAGCGACAGTGAAGCGCGTGCGCGTGGTGATGAACTGTTGGAAATGATGGGTTTGACACAACGCGGAACGCACCGTCCTGCGCAATTGTCAGGTGGTGAACAACAACGGGTTGCGATTGCACGCGCGTTGGCCAACTCGCCGGGACTTATTTTGGCCGATGAGCCGACTGGCAACCTTGATCCTGAAACAAGCACCATTGTGTTTGATTTGTTGGCAAACTCGATCCGCAATCATGATGCTGCAGGCCTGATCGCAACGCACAACTATGATATCGCTAAACGCGCCGATCGTGTGCTGACGCTTAAAGACGGCAAACTGGTACCGTTCACGTTTTAATCCACAGCCTTGGATATCTTGCGAAATTGCCCCTGGGTCTATGACCTCAAGGCGCGTCCCTACGTATGTTTACCATAATTGAATTCGCTAGTTTTGTCCTGTGGGAATGCTGTGGACAAGAACAAAAGGAGAATATATAAGAACAAATAGGAAACATGGAGATAAGCATGACACATTTGATTAAAGACGTGATGGCCCTTTGTTCAATTACAGCATTCAGCGCTGCAACGCTGGTTTGGCTTGATATTCTGTCTACGCTGTCCTGACACTTGTGCATGAAACCATATACTGGCTTGGCGGCGAGCATCGGCTCTCTTAAAAGTAGAATATGATGACAAATGGTCCCGGCTTCATTCACCTGCACGCACACTCGGCTTATTCGCTTCTTGAAGGGGCGATCAAGTTGCCCAAGCTTATTGATTTGGCGATTGCTGATGAGCAGCCGGCACTGGGGATTGCAGATACAAGCAACCTGTTCGGGGCCTTGCAATTTTCCACCATGGCAAGCTCCAAAGGATTGCAGCCCATCGTTGGGTGTGAAATACCGCTGCAGTTCGAACCACCTGAGGATATTCCAGGCAAAGAGCGCAAAAAATTCGCCAAAGAATCGATTGTATTGATTGCACAGTCTGAGACGGGTTTTGAGCATCTAAGTGAATTGGTGTCTCAAGCCTATTTGCAAAGTGCTGATGGGTTGGCTCAATTGCATTTGGATTGGCTTGATGGAGAACTTACTGGCGATCTAATTTGTCTGAGTGGCGGGCTAGAAGGTGGGATTGATCCCGCTTTTGCGCAAGGCTATGACGCTGTTGCTATTGAGCGGTTGAATGCCTTGAAGGAACGGTTTGGAGATCGTTTCTATATCGAGTTGCAGCGCCACGATATTGAACGGCAAAAACTCACCGAACCCCAATTGGTCGATTATGCCTATGCGAATGGAATTCGTTTGGTGGCCACCAATGAACCGTTTTTTGCAAAATCTGATGATTTTGAATCTCATGATGCGTTGCTGGCCGTTGCTGGGGGCAGTGTGGTGGCGCAAACCGAGCGGCGAAAGCTTTCCCAAGAGCATTATTTTAAGTCGCGCCAGGAAATGTGTGATCTGTTTGCCGATTTGCCTGAGGCATTGTCGTCAACCATTGAGATCGCTGAGCGCTGCCACTTCAGCCCGCAAGAGCGTGGTCCAATTCTACCTAACTTTGCCGCTCCTGCTCATCTTAGTGCTGATGAAGCGGTTGAGGCTGAAGGCAAAGAGTTGGCGCGCCAAGCAGAAGAAGGACTTGATAGGTTTCTTGCAGAAATCGGTCCTGCGGAAGGACTAACCGAAAAGGACTATCGCGATAGATTGGCGTTTGAGTTGAACGTCATTGTGAACATGAAGTTCCCCGGATATTTTTTGATTGTTGCTGACTTTATCAAGTGGGCCAAGAATCAGGGCATTCCAGTTGGGCCGGGCCGGGGGTCTGGTGCGGGGTCTTTGGTTGCTTATTCTTTGACCATCACGGATCTTGATCCTTTGCGATATGCGCTGCTGTTCGAACGGTTTTTGAACCCCGAACGTGTGTCGATGCCCGACTTTGATATCGATTTTTGCCAAGATCGTCGCGAAGAAGTCATTCGCTACGTTCAGCAAAAATACGGTGCTGAGCAGGTGGCGCAGATCATCACATTTGGATCGCTGCAGGCTCGTGCCGTATTGCGCGATGTGGGACGTGTGCTGCAAATGCCTTACCCACAAGTGGACCGTATTTGTAAGCTTGTGCCTTCAAATCCTGCCAATCCTGTCACGTTGAAAGAAGCAATTGATGGTGAGCCTCGTTTGCAAGAAATGCGGGACGAGGAAGAAACGGTTGCTGATTTACTCGCCATTGGACAAAAGCTAGAAGGCCTTTATCGGCACGCTTCGACCCACGCTGCGGGTATCGTTATTGGCGATCGGCCTTTGCAGCAATTGGTGCCCCTTTATCGTGATCCGCGTTCGGACATGCCCGTATCCCAGTACAATATGAAAGTGGTGGAGAATGCGGGACTGGTCAAATTTGACTTTTTGGGCCTCAAAACGCTTACCGTGATTGATTATGCGGTCAAAAACATCAACCGCAATGGTGGCGACTTCTCAATCGAAAAAGCACCACTTGATGATGAGTTGACCTATTTCCATGACTCTTCAAAGCAGTAAGTCTCGTAGTCAAGCAAATACCCCTAAAGTAAGCTTTTAACCAGATTTTTCCTGTCACTTTCTTAAATTTCTTGAGAAGATGCTTAAATTTCCTTGATTTTGTTAAGAATTTCCAATTTAGGGTTTCTGCTGAAGTTTTCAATGTTTTCAGTGAAGTCAACCATGGAAGCCTCGATTGTTGTTTGGTTTTCCAATTCGATATCTTTAGGAATGCTGTCTTTTGCCTCAGTTTTTCTAGAAGCGAGCGAGTGAAGGG
>NZ_CAKZPW010000256.1:0-1991 GCF_937139385.1 uncultured Maritalea sp.
GGTGCCTGTCAGGAGCTTACTGTTGCTGACATGGACGAAGACTTAATCGCTTCGTCCGCCCTAACCTTTATGGAAGGATATTTGTGGGATCCACCAGAAGCCAAGCGCGCTTTTGTGAAAGCTGGGGAAATGGCGCACAAGCACGGTCGCAAAACCGGCATCACTTTGTCGGACCCATTTTGTGTTGATCGATTCCGCGACGAATTTGTTGCCCTATTGCGCAATAAAACCATGGATGTTTTGCTGGCCAATGACGATGAGATTAAATCGCTCTATCAAGTGAGTGATCTCAATGAAGCAATTGCCGCTGTGCAAAAAGATTGCTCCACCGTTGCGATTACTTTGGGTGCCGACGGGGCGATGGCGATCAAAGATGGTGTGATCACTGAAGTACCTGCTTTTGCGGTGGAGCAGGTCGAAGATGTGACAGGCGCGGGTGATTTGTTCGCTTCTGGCTTCTTGTATGGTTTGGCCCGCGGACAAAGCATGGCAGAAAGCTTGTCGCTTGGTTGTTTAAGCGCTTCTGAAGTGATTGCACATGTGGGCGCGCGGCCAAATGTCAGCTTGAAGGGTTTGGCAACGAAGATGGGCCTTGCGCTTTAGTTTTTCGTGATCCCGGCCAAGGTCGGGAACGCCCTTAGAGTTTTCTCAACGCCACTTTGTCGATTGTGTGATCCATACCTTTGGTGAGAATTAGATCTGCGCGACCGCGAGTGGGCAGAATGTTTTCCATAAGGTTGGGCAGGTTTATTTGTTCCCAAATGGAAATGGCCAGTGCTTTGGCTTCTTCAATATCCAGTTTTGAAAACTGATGAAAAAAGCTCGTGGGATCACGAAAGGCCGTTTCGCGCAGGCGCAAAAACCGTTCCACATACCATTTGCGCAAAAGGGGTTCTTCGGCATCTATATAGACGGAGAAATCGAGATAGTCCGACGCAAAAAGGATCGGCTTGCCGTCTTTGGGCAAATCACCGGGTTGCAAAATGTTCAACCCTTCAACAATGAGAATATTGGGTCGATCCACCCTCACTTCTTCGCCCGGCACCACATCATAAACAAGATGCGAATATGTGGGCACGCTCACATTGGGTTCACCCGCCTTAATCCGGGCCAAGAATCTTAGAAATGCGCCACGGTCATAGCTTTCAGGGAAGCCTTTTCGCTCCATTAATCCGCGTTTTTCGAGTTCGGCGTTGGGCAGCAAAAAGCCATCAGTTGTGACCAAATCAACTTTTGGCGAAGAGGGCCAGCGCTGCAGCAGCGCACGCAAGATCCGTGCGGTGGTAGACTTTCCCACCGAGACAGAACCCGCAACCCCGATGATGTAAGGGGCTTTATCGCCATTATGGTGCAAGAATTTCCCAGCCGCCACATGCAGACCCTGAACCGCTTCTACATAAAAGGACAATAGCCTTGTGATCGGCAAATAGACTTTTTCTGCTTCGCTTAGGGATATGGGATCGTTTAAAGACTGCAACCGCACCAAATCTTCAGCGGTCAAGGTCATGGGTTCGTCAGCTCGCAAAGCTGACCATTCGGTTTTGGAGAACTCATAATAGGGCGAAGCATAGTTCGCGTTTGAGACCTGATCCAAACCCTACCTCTTTCTGGACGCTTTTTCGGCCAAACCGGACTGAGCTGTGCGCCGCTCAAGTTCACCCAAAACGTCGCTTAGTGCCACGTCATTGCCTTTTAAGACCACCAAAAGATGGTAGATCACGTCTGCGGCTTCTTTGGTCAATTCTACGCGGTCATTGCTGATCGCCGCGATCACGGTTTCAACCGCTTCCTCACCGAGTTTTTTTGCCGCCTCTTTGCCGCCGTTTTGCAACAATCTAGCCGTATAGGACTGCTCAGGTGATGCAGCGGCCTTCTGGGCGATGATTTGTTCCAAATCGCTTAAAGAGAATGTCATGGACTATCCTTTAGCCACATTGTCTTGACGTACCGCAATACCACTTTGTGCCATATGGGCTTTTGCCTCGCCAATT
>NZ_CAKZPW010000257.1:0-6456 GCF_937139385.1 uncultured Maritalea sp.
AGACATTGCGGGGCCTGGAGATACGCCGTCTTCAGGTGCCGCCGCGTGAGAGCTCTTGCCTTCAAGCTTGATTTTCATGCCGCGAGAGGCGCAGTTGCTTGGCCCAGTGCGCCATCCGATTTCGCCCAATGGGCGGCCAGGCACATTGTGATAGGCGAAGGCATAATCTGGTCGAATTTCAGCCCATTGTGCATCTTCAATAACCGCTTGTGCGCCAGCACCGGTTTCTTCGGCTGGTTGAAACAGTAAAATGACACGCCCTGTTGCGGGGCGATTTGCAAGCCCCATTGCAACACCAATAAGCGAGGCCATATGCCCGTCATGCCCGCAAAGATGTCCTTTTCCAGCGAGCGCGGAACGATAAGCCAGATTTGAGATCTCTCGGATTGGTAGTCCATCCAATTCGCAACGCAATAAGACCGTGGGGCCTTCTTCTTTTAGTCCTGTGAATTGAGCGGCAACGCCATGCCCACCAACTCCCCGCCAAATCCGGTCGGCGCCAAGTGCGCGTAGTTCGCGGCTTATCCGTTCAGCAGTTTGTGCTTCTTCCCCAGAGATTTCAGGACGTTCATGCAACTCATGACGCAGAGCTGTAAGCGTTGCGATCTGATTGTCCGTAAGCTGATACATTGTGTTGCCCTTTAAAATATCTCGAACAGGCCAGCAGCACCTTGGCCGCCGCCAACACACATGGAAACCACGCCCCATTTGGCCTTGCAGCGTTGGCCCTCAAGTAGAATATGTCCCGCCATACGCGCGCCCGACATGCCGTAGGGATGCCCGATGGCAATTGCCCCGCCGTTTACGTTTAACCGCTCGTTCGGCACACCAAGATGATCGCGGCAGTAAATAAGCTGGGCGGCGAAGGCTTCATTAATTTCCCAAAGATCAATATCATCCAATGTCAGCCCGGCACGCCCGAGCAGGCGCGGAATGGCAACTACTGGTCCGATGCCCATTTCTTCAGGCGCAACACCTGCGACCGCAAAACCGCGCATGGCACCAAGCGGATCCAGATTGCGCCGCGATGCTTCTGAGGCGTCCATGATTACCAATGTGGCCGCGCCGTCTGATAATTGACTAGCGTTGCCAGCAGTTACCGTTTTATTGGCGCCAAGAACCGGACTAAGGGCCGCGAGCCCTTCTGCAGTGGTCGCTGGGCGATTACATTCATCTTGCACCAGCTTTACTGATTCTTCTCGGGTTTCGCCCGTCGCTTTGTCCGTGATGTATTTTGTTGCGTTTATGGGAATAATCTCATCTGCAAACAAACCCGCATCCTGTGCTCGCGCCGCGCGTAACTGGCTTTGCAGGGCATATTCGTCCTGTGCGGCGCGGCTTACGCCATAGCGCTCAGCCACAATTTCGGCTGTTTCCAACATGGTCAGATAATAGTTTTTTGCAGCGCTGGGATCCCTATATCGGTGTGCGTTCCAATGTTCATTCTGCACCAATGAAATGCTCTCTAACCCACCAGCCAGCGCGACATCCACGCCTTCACTTGCTACCATATGTGAGGCAATCGAAATCGCATTCAAACCAGACGCACATTGTCGATCTAGCGTCGCTCCCGCCACGCTGTCAGGTAAATTGGTGGACATAACGATGTGACGTGCCACATTGACCCCGGATGTGCCTTGGGTTAGTGCCACGCCAAAAATTGCTTCTTCAACCTCGCCGCCCGTTAGATCAGCGCGGGCCAAAGCGGCCTTTACGGTTGGAGCGGCCAGGCTGGGTGCTTCCAAGTTATTGAACGCCCCGCGATAGGCTTTGCCGATTGGGGTGCGGGCAGTGGAGACGATAACAGCTTCGCGCATTTTGATTGTCCTTAAACCTTTTCCACGCCACACCATTCCGCAATAAACAGTGCGGTGGATTTTGTGATTTTGCGCATGCTTTCCAATTCGACACGCTCATTGAATCCATGGATCGCTTCAGCGCGAGGACCGTAGACCAGTGCGGGCGTGTCCGCATAAAGGCCAAAAAACCGGGCGTCTGTGGTCGCCGTTATTGCTTCGCGCACCAATGGTTCGCCAGTGGCCAATTGGTGTGCGTTTTCAAGCGTTGCGATGGCGGTCGCCGCATGTGTTGAACTGTCTTGTGACAATGCATAACCCTCAGCATGGAACCCATGATAGATGACCTCGGGCAAGCTATTGCGCAAAAATGCGTTCTCTTGGGCGGCCGCCAAAATCACCTGTTCGATCTCAGCTTTCGCATCATCAATGGACTGCCCCGGGAAAATTGCCATGCGCACGTCGAACACACTCCACGCGGGAACGGAACTGGTCCAATCACCGCCTTCAAATCTTCCAACATTTAGGTTCAGCGCATGCTCCATGTGGACGTAGTCACTGGGACGATTCTGGGCCGCGTTCCAGCGGTGTTCCATTTTGTGCAACGCTTCAATCAGCGGGAAAGCCGCCTCAATCGCATTGGATCCACTGCCCGCATAGGCCACATGCGCAGGTAGGCCCTTGAGGCGAACTTGAAACCAAATCACGCCGAGTTGTGCGCTCACCAAATGTTCGGAGAACGGTTCGGGGATAAGTGCGGCGTCGGCAGTATAACCACGCGCCAGACAAGCCAGAGCACCGTTACCCGTGCATTCTTCTTCCACCACGGATTGATAGAACACATCGGCGGCTGGGGCATAGCCACATGCGTTCAGCGCGTCGAGCGCAAACAGGTTTGACGCAAGTCCCGCCTTCATGTCTCCAGCGCCGCGGCCATAGAGCCAACCATCGGCGATTCGTGGCTCGAACGGGGGACTGTCCCACATATCAAGCGGCCCGGTCGGCACCACATCTATGTGGCCATTCAATATCAATGAGCGACCTTTTCGTGTCTTTGAGCGGTGTGCCCCAACAACATTGATCGCTTCTTCGTAGGGGCCAAGAACCGGTGAAAAACCGGGGAGATGCTGAATATCAGCAAGATCAATTTGCCAACGATCGATTTCATAACCTCGCTTGTCCAACTGATCGGCCATCAAGTTTTGAGCTGATTGTTCCTGCCCGCGAACGGAGGCATGAGACGTTAATTCAGACAGAAAGTCGACCTGAAGCTCAAAAGCTTTGTCCACTTCGTCAAATAGGCGCGCGCTTAGGTTGTGTGTCATGATAGGCTCAAAATACCCCCATCTCACCGCGGGGCAGGATCAAAGGCGCGCCCGTGGCTTCCACCACCTCATTTACGGTTACACCTCTTGCCAGTTCGACGAGTTCAAACCCTTTTGGGCCAACGTCAACTACCGCCAAATCTGTGTAGATCCGCGCCACGCAATTTGGGGCTGTTAGCGGCAACGAACACTTAGTTTTTAGCTTGGGGTTGCCCGCGCGATCCGTGTGCGTAGTGAGAACGACAACACGACGCGCCTTTTGGGCGAGCTCAATGCCACCGCCTACGCCGGGGCTGAACTTTCCTGGAATTTTCCAATTTGCTAAGTCGCCGTTCGAGCCGACTTCAAATGCGCCCAACATGGTCAGGTCAAGTCGTCCAGAACGCACCATTGCAAAGCTGGTTGCACTATCAAAAAAGGCCGAGCCGGGAACAGTTGAAACGTACGCGCCGCCGGCGTCAATCAGATTGCGATCTGCTTGTTCTGGCGAAAGGCTTGGGCCAATTCCGGTCATACCGTTTTCAGTGTGCAGGCAAACACAAAGATCTTCTGGCAAATGGTCAACAATCTTGGTTGGCAAACCTATGCCTAAATTCACCACCATGCCCGGCTGAACGTCGCGCGCGGCGCGCGCAAGCATGCGTTCTCTAGCGTTTGACAACTGCATACTCCTTTGTGAGCGCCGTGAGTTCGGTCACATGATCAATAAAGACCCCGGCCGTTTGGACGTTGTTGGGGTTCAGTCCACCAACAGGCAATAAGTTTACAGTTTCTGCGATAACGCAGTCAGCAGCCATCGCCATAAGTGGATTGAAGTTCTGTGCTGTGGCGGCGAATTCAAGGTTGCCGAAAACATCAGCTCGTTCCGCGTGGATGAGAGCAACATCGGCCCGCAGCGCAGATTCAATTATCTGACGCTTGCCCTCAAACTCAATTTCTTGTTTTCCCTCAGCCAGTTCAGTGCCAATTCCAATATCTGTCAAAATACCGGCCAAGCCAGAACCACCTGCTCGAATGCGTTCGGCCAAGATACCTTGGGCATTGAACTGGACTTCAAGCTTTGAGGTGTTCATCAATTCGATCGCATAAGCATTTAGGCCAAGATGCGTGGTAATGAGACGACGCACCTGACCGCTTCTGAGCAAATGATCAATGCCAAACCCGGGTTCGTTGGCGTCGTTTTTTACCAACGTAAGGTCGCGCGCGCCATGGGCCACCAGGGCATGAATTAGCGTCATCGGCGTGCCTGGCACGCCAAATCCGCCAACCATGATCGTATCGCCATCCCGGACTTTGGCAATGGCGGTTTCTATTGTGCATTGTTTATTGGGAAGCTTCATGCGTCAGCCTCTATGGGCAAACCCACCTCATGGGCAAAGGCATCAAGCGCGTCGCGCAGGATCGCCATCATTTCAAGAATTTGTTCCTTGGTTATGATCAACGGTGGGGCCAAAAGGAAGTGATCGCCAGCCGTGCCCCCGCGAGTTCGGCGTGAATAGATGATCAGACCGCGTTCGTACGCCAACTCGACAAGGTGTTCATGCGCATTGAGCTTTGGCGGCAATGGTTCCATTGTTTCACGGTCAGCCACAAATTCGAACGCCGTGAGCAGCCCTTTGCCCCGCACATCCCCAATAAAAGGATAGCGGTCCATCAACGCGCGCAGTTCAGCCATTAGAACGTCGCCCATATTGGCGGCATTTTCGATCAGGTTTTGATCCTCAAGCTCTTCAAGCACGGCCAAACCAGCTGAGCACGCCAAGGGGTTGCCAGCATAGGTAAACCCGTGGAGGAAACCGCCTGCATCAAGAACTGCCTCAACGATTTTTGCGCTTGAGACAATCGCGCCAAGAGGTGCATAACCAGCACCAAAACCTTTTGAGAGCGCCACAATGTCAGGGGTCACACCCCAATGTTCGGCGGCCAAGAATTTGCCTGTTCGGCCTGCCCCGGTCATGACCTCATCATAGATCAGGATCACACCAAATTCGTCACAAATATCGCGAACGCGTTGATAATAGCTGTCCGGCGCAACCAATGCCCCGGTGGATGCACCACCCACAGGTTCCATAATAAACGCTAGGACCGTATTTTCACCCTCGGCCAATATCTTTTCGCGCAAAAGCTCGGCGTATTTTAGGCCGCGCGCTTCTTCGGTTAGATTATCTCGATCCAAATAGGTGACCGGGGCTGCGGTTTTGGGCATGCCGCGCATCATAGGTGCGAATGGCTCACGCAACGGATCATAGCCTGTCAGGTCCAAGGCACCAAGCGTACAGCCATGATAGGATGGAAAGCGAGAAATGATCTTGTAGCGGCTCGCTTGCCCCCTGGTCACGGCATATTGGCGTGCAAGTTTTGTCGCACTCTCCACTGCTTCTGAACCACCGGACACGAAGAAAACGCGATCCAATCCTTCTGGGGTCATGGCAACCGTTTTGGCCGCCAAATCTTCGGAGGGGTGAGTGCGGAAATGCAGCCGATAGCCAAATGTCGCTTTGTCCATTTGTGCTTTGATTTTTGCCAGCACACGTGGGTTTGAGTGGCCAATATTTGACACCATAGCCCCGGAAGAGCCGTCTATATATCGTTTGCCACTTTCATCAAACAAATAGATCCCTTCGCCACGATCCAAGAAAGGGCGCGGATTACGAGATTGATAAAACAGATATGAAGGCGCATCACTCACTTTGCACCTGCGAGATGTTTTCGAAGGAATTCACGCGTGCGTTTTTGTTTCGGATCTTTAAAGATCACTTCTGGTGGCCCCTCTTCGACCACGACCCCTTGGTCCATAAAAAGAACCCGGTCGCACACAGAGGATGCAAAATCCATTTCGTGGGTTACGATGATCATCGTCATGTGTTTTTCGGCGAGCTTTTTCATGACCAAGTTCACCTCTTCCACCAACTCTGGGTCCAGCGCCGAGGTCGCCTCATCAAACAACATAAGCTTGGGCTTCATCGCCAACGCACGCGCAATAGCAACCCGTTGTTTCTGCCCCCCGGAGAGTTGTGATGGGTAATAATCGATCCGCTCCAGCAAGCCGACCTCATCGAGTTGTTCTTCGGCGAGTTTATTCGCCTCTGCCTTTGAAAGGCCCTTCAACATGATGGGTGCCATGGTGACATTTTCACGGGCCGTCATATGCGGGAATAAATTGAAATGCTGGAACACCATACCCACTTGTTGGCGCATCTCGTTGATGTGCTTTTCATACTTTCGGTAAGGCAGGTTTTTGTTCACCTGCACACCATCAAGCCACACCTCACCCCCGGTCAAAGGATCAAGGTCGTTTATAGCTCGCAACAAGGTTGATTTTCCGGATCCAGAAG
>NZ_CAKZPW010000258.1:0-29569 GCF_937139385.1 uncultured Maritalea sp.
CTCGGGGGCACTTGAGCTACATAAACTATGGGTTCAGAAACAGCCTCCATCACTGTGCCGGCAACGGGGCGTTCATTTGCCGATACTGATGAAACTACTCGCTTGCCCCGCAAGCTGAAGGCGGTTACTTCGCGTTTTGTGCCGTCAACTATTTTGCCGATCGCGTATTTGTTTGGATCGTTTGGAACACAAACAACATCGCCAGCTTCGTACGACATATTAGACAATGGCAAAGAAAACTGGATGGTTTTTCTTGTTTCTTGCGACTGTTGGAGTTGGGACGCGGCAATGCGAACGGCAGTGCGATTGTCGAGCGTAAATGGTAATCCAATCGCAGCCACAACGCCGTCTTGTTCAGCCGCAGTTTGGAATGCGGAAACCCTGTCATAGCCGGAAAGTCGGTCAGCATAGTTGATGTTGACGCGCTTAATCCGTTCGCCTCGGTCCTGATGGGAACGTTCAAATATGCCGTTTTTGGTGACGGCGCATTTGCTCTCGTCAATTTCACTGACAATATTGTCACGTATTCGGTCCAACGAAAGTCCGGCGGGGCCATCCCTGAGCAACAGTTCGTCGGTTTTCAACAAGAGCTCAATGTCATCACGCACAGAACTTGGCGAAGCAATAACACACCCTTCAATAAAGCTTGGCGCGCTGTCTTTGTTCGCTAAGTCAACGCCAATATCCTTGGCAATTGAAACCGCGATTTCGCTCACCGTAGCGCAACCAAATCGACCGGTTGTCCAATGACCCGTGTAATAGGAAGGGCTATCAGACCAAACGTCATTTCGCAGCGGAAAAGCGGGAAATGGTCGGGCGTCCCATGCCCATAGATATATTCTATCCGCATCTAGCATTCGCCCTTCGTAGTGAGGAGACAAAGGATTATCCTCATCCACAAATGCTAAATGGCCACTTTGCCAATGATCATAGTGCGCCCGTAAAAACTGACGTTGAATTGCAGATTCGCTCAGCCCGTCCGAGTGGTACGGCGACTTGTTTTCAGCGCTTTTTGGATCGGTGAAGGCATTTGGCTGGTTTGCACCATTGCCGACGGCGCCGCAGCCAACCTCGGTGAACCAAAACGGTTTCGATTGCGGCACCCATGCGGTTGGGGCGTTTTGCCTTACGCCATCAATTCGATTGTGGTGCGGATTTTGCCACCAGCTTTTTAGGTCTTTGTACCGCCAGACCCATGGCTCCGAGTGCGCGCCATCGGAAATGGGTGAACGCAACTGTTTTTCACGATCAAGTTCGTTCGCATAGTACCAATCATACCCCTCACCGCCTGCGATGTTCGACTTCAAATAATCAAGATCATGGGCAATGTTCTGAGTTTGGAAGTCATCGTTTTGGCCAAAATCGCGCCAATCAGCCAAGGGCATATAATTGTCTATGCCTACTGCATCAATCGTTGGGTCTGCCCAAAGTGGATCGAGATGAAAAAGCTTGTCACCTGGTGCATCACTTGGCTGATATCCATGATATTCGGACCAGTCCGCAGCGTAAGTAAGCTTGCACTCGGCCCCCAAGATCGCACGCGCTTCATTGGCGAGGCTTTTCAGTTCTGTAACAAATGGGAAGTCTGCCGTTCCCGAGCGAACAGTCGTCAGCGCCACCATCTCTGAGCCAACAATAAAGGCATTGGCTCCACCTGCAGCTTTTGCAAGGCTTGCGCAATGCAAAATGAAACGGCGGTAGCTCCATTCATTTGGACCTGAATAGACCACATTTGTTCCCGATACGGCAAAATCGCTGGCCGCCGCTGTACCCGCAAAATTCTGAATCTGACCCGCAGCCGCAAGTGTTTGATCGACTGTGTTTGGCTGCCCAATCGCCGGATTGCATGTGATGCGTCCACGCCAGGGGTAGCTTGCCTGTGTCATGGCTTCACTATATGGATCATCCAGTTGATTGTTTGCGGCAATGTCCATCATCATCAATGGATAAATGGTCACTTTTAGGCCGCGTGATTTGAGGTCCGCAATCGCTGCAATCACGCAATTATCGCTTGGCGTCCCCCCATATGCTGGCCCTCCGTTCACTTGGCTACAAATCTGCGCTTGCGCGCGCGACAGCCCCGCAACACTCCATTCTGTATCCTTTATCGTGCGATCATGCCCCATTACGCGCGGCGTCACTGTGCACTCACCACAACGTAAATCATCGCCAAACCAGCTTACAACGAGTGCCACATGCTCCAGATTTGGGCAAAGCGCGACAAGCTCATCAACTGAGACTTCCCAATCGGACTTGCCCAGTGTTTGATGGCTATTTTCTGAGATAACTTCACCGTTCCCCAAAAGGCGAACTCTCGCTATAGGATCATAGCCAAACTCGGTCGCCCCAGGGATCAAACACACCGCTTTAGTCCGGTTTTCCAAATCGCCAACGGGGCGACATAATTCAACTGATATTTGGGGAATGCGGTTGCCAAAGGGAGTCAGATCAAGCTGCTCGAAAACGATATAGGTCTGCCCTCGATAGGCGGGCGCATTGCCGGCACCTTGCTTCGCCTCAATAAGGCTATCTGGCATTTGATCTAGCGCGCCAGTATAAAATCGATAGTTGACGTTGCGCAAATCCATCAGTTTGCCATCGGCCCAAATGCGCCCGATGTGCGGCACTTGCCCTTCACAAAGGCCTATCGCAAAGTTTGCGCCGAATGCTTCCTCGTCATGATTGCCAAGAGATTTCAGGCCACCTCCGGATTTGGTTAGTCGTTCCAACTCCGTCGCCCAAATGATGTTGCCCGAAATTCGTGACCAGCCATAAAGGCGGGGAATTGGTTGACCTTCTCTGGCGTTCAACAAATAGGTTTCGCCATTTGTTGATGGTCTATTCTGACCAAAAAGCTGAGCATCTAAAGCATTGCCAGCCATTGCACCAAGTGCTCGGCCAATGGTCGCTCCTATGGGGCCACCCAGTGCTCCGCCTATAAACTGTCCGCCAGCGGCAAGGAGTAATGTTGCCATTGAAATTAGGGCCTTTCTGGGAATGTATATTGCGCGACAATACGTCTTCGCCACCAATTGCTCAGCGGCACTTCAACAACCCCGATACGTTCTTGTGCGTGAATAAAGTGATCATCATCGGCTATGATGGCGCAATGTTTTGCGGGCAAGTCTGAGCGCAATTGCATCAACACAACGCTGCCTTGAACCAACGGAGCTTTGTCCACCTCATCGAGATGTTTTTGCGCAAGTGCCTTCAGCGCTGATGCGTGTGTGCGGTCCCGCCAATTGTTCGAATATGGTGGCAACTCAAACGCGCGTGCGCCGTTTAATGCACGCCAAACGCCAACTATTAGTCCAAGACAATCGCACCCTGCCCCTTGCTGTGCAGACTGATGACGGTACGGTGTTCAGATCCAAAGTCTAGCGGCTTGGACAACCCGCAAATTTGGCGCATTCATTTCACCAACACCCGACCATCCAATGGGTTGTCGGCACTTGGATATTTAAGAATAAATGCCTCACCAGGGATGTGTGGAAAACCCCGAAAGTTCAAGTGATTGGAAAACTTTGCCTTGCAGGTCGAAAAGTGTTTATCACACCCCACAGTGACGCGAACGGTGTCACCAACTTGCGCCAGTTCATTGTCTGTTTCGTCAACAAAAAGACTATGGTTTGGATCACCCACAATGTGGCGCAAAATCTGCAAGGCGCGGTTTCTGCGTTCACCTGTCAGCCACTTGATTTGGCCACCATCCGCAAATCCATTTGCTCGGCCTTGCAGACCTGAAACAACAATTTCATTTACGCCGATGATTTGTTCGATTGTGCAGGTCGACGAATGGTCAAGCGAAAGGGCATCGACGCCACAATCCACGTCACCAAAACTGGCATTACATGTGCGTTGATATAGTTTGCCGCGCACTTGATTGAGCGCAATATGTTGTGAGCGTAACTCGGCCCGAAACACACCATCCTTTTCGGAAACCTCGCCAATAAAGTCTCGGCGGAAGTGATGTCGAATGCTAGTGTCACGCCAATTGACTTTGAACGTGTCAACAGTTGCCCCAGCGAATTGCCCATCGCGGATATGGAGGGGTGAAATTCTATCATCATCCAACCACCCCATCACATCTGAGGTATCAATGGCGCTCTCCCCCTTTTGCACTGTGGCAGAAGGGGAAAACCCGGCGGTAGGATAGAACTCATACCCGTCAAATTCGAGCAGTTGATCATGGTCTGTAAAACCAAGAACTTGGTCGTTCCTTTTGGTCATCAGCCAACAGTTGCAAAGTGTTGTGGCGCCGGACTTTATGTGCGCTTCAAATGCTGCATCTAGTTTTTTCATTGACGGATCTCGATCAGTTTTATGGAGGGCGCCAACGCTGCGTCAAAACTTGTGACCTCTACATCCAATCGATCATTGGCAAAACGTACAGGCACATCAAAAGCATAACCGGCGGTGATAACAGCTGCGGCATGGGGCGCCGTCAAAAAACTGACAATCCCAGTGGTCGCATCAACCGTAAAATCAGTTGTTGGGTTGCCGTCTAGTGCCACAACGACGCTGTCTGCCATCGGCTTATTGATCACCCGCACATAGGGGTCAAAAGCCGCCCCATAGGTTTTGGTCAGTTGGAAATCCAACTTTGTGCCATCTCCAACACCGATTGTTTGGTCCGTTACATTTGGCGCGTCTTCGCTAGACGAATGGTCAATGGGATCGCGAAACAAAAACCCGTGAAAACTACCGCGTCGTTCTTCAAAAAAGGAAAGGACGCTGCGAAGGTCGGATTTAGATTTGACGCCAAAACCAGCATCGTACTGGCGCCGTGAGTGCGCCCAACGTGCATTTCGTTCTTCAGCGCCCGATGCAAGCTCAACGATATCGGTGGCCCATTGCGGACCGCCACGTGCGCCCAAAGCAATATCAAGCGGAAACCTAACATGGTGAAATGCCATTAGCTTGCCCTTTGTCCTCGCCGCACTGCATTCAGCAAGGAGGCACCAATCTCAGCTTCGGCGCGTTGAAAGCTCTGGGCATCACTGGCGTTCACAGTCATTGAAACATGCACGGGAGGTGCCGGATTGGCCGCAACACCCAATTGACCCGCGCTGTTTCGGCGCAATGGCAGAACGGCTTCGGGCCCCGCTTCCCCCATCAAGCCAATACCGCCAGAATTTGGGAAGAATGTCGGCCGGTTGATCACCCCGCCTTTTGCAAATGCTTGTACTTTGGGCAAAGTTGGATTGGTTGCGCTAAACACGCCTTGCACCAGTTCAGAGATCATGCCGCCAACCGGCTTTAGCGCGGCTTTTAGAGCGATATCTGCAAAGCTCATGCCGATATCTCTAAGTACAGATTTTAGCGATTTGCCCTTGCTGATCGCGTTTGCAAAGCTGTTGGTTATGGTGTCGCCAACATTGTCGGCTAGGGTTTTTATGCGTTCAAACTCAATCTCAGCATCGCCAAGTTCATCGCGCCAATTCTTAGTGCGCTCTGTGTCACTCATTTGGTTTGTCCTCGTCTGGAAATTTGTTCGCCAGTTGTTGAAACGCTTGTCGATCCAGGCTGTGTTCAGCGCCAATGCCGAAGGCCTTTGCGATCATCAGCAACTCGCGCGGCGTAAGCTGCCAAAACGCGTGCGGCGACAGGCGCAATAGGCCAAACCCAATGCGTGCCGCGTCTTGCCAAGGGAAATTTTGCATCTATTGATGCGGCTCACCGAATGCAGCAGCCAGCAATTTTGCCGCTACTTTCGCAGCACCCGCGGCACCGCCTTCAACGTTCATTTTTGCCAAATCATCATTTGAAATGGCATTGCCAGCGCCCCGCAATCCAGCGCCAACTATGGCAATCAGATCACGGGCCGAAATGCGACCATTCTCAAATCGTTCAGCCAAACCGTTCAAATCATTTGATTGCAGGGCCGCTTCAAGTTCAGCAAGCGCCCCGAGCGTTAAGCACAGGGTGTAACTCTTCCCGTCGATTTTGGCTTCAACTTCGCCGCGCATGGTGTTCACCATTATGGGGTCACCGTAAATGTAATGAGCCCGGCGCTTTCCAGTGCAATGTCAAAAGAAACTTCGCTTGTGTGGTCTGCGGAAAACTCAAGAGCAGTGATTTGAAATAATCCTTCGATGGTGCCAAAATCGGGCAAAATCAATTGCCAATTGCGCAGTTCGCCTGCAAAAAACAGTTCGCGAATTTTGGCGTCTGAACTCGCATCTTTGAACACACCTGCGCCAGACAGGGAGGCTGTTTTGATACCGCCACCTGAAAGCAGCTCGCGCCACTGACCTGACGAATATGAATCTGTCGTATCAATGGACTGTGCGTTAAATGACAATTGACGCGTGCGGATACCAGCGACGGTGGCAAAGCCACCAGCACCAGTTTCATCCAATTTTAGCAGCATGTCGCGACCGCTTTGTGCGCTCATATGGCTGTTCCTTAGACTGTAGAAATGTCGAGTTTAAATTGCGTTTGAACGAGAATTCTGGTCCATCCGTTGCGCGGCGTAATGGCGCTTTCAGTGCGCATATTTCTGGACTGAACGAGCGTCGCGCCGCCATCTAGTGTTTCAACGCTGAAAAGCACGGAGCAAAGCTGCTCCGCGATGTTCAACCCATCACATCGGTGCGGCCCGCTGAGCCAAATGTGCCAATCGATCAAGTGCGTTGTGAGCTGCGTCTCTTGCGCATCCCGCAAATCTGCGTCGTGGCGGCCAATAACAATATAGGGCGGTCGTAACGCTTTGGGCGCAGCATCAAAAATGCGGTTTGCGCCGATTAGGGCGGAAAGTCCTGCATCTGCTTTCAATGCAGTCACCAGCGTTGTTTGCAAATTTCGCATGGCGCTATTCATAGCGAGACCCAACCGCTGTGATCGCCGAGCAAGTGCAAACCACATATGCACGGCGGCCATTAAGGTCGGCAACATGGTCGATATCGTGTTGATTTCCGTCGACCACCAGGCGGTCGCCGGCTTCGATATCTGTGCGGAACCGAACTGTGACCTGAACAGAACGTCCCGAAACGATCCCATCGGCGCTGTTTTGCACGCCACCGGGACGTTCTTCGACAAGTGCCCATACCTTGCCCAAACTGGAATAGGTTGTGGTTTGTCCACCGCTTTGGTCGGTTTGCGTTGTTCTGCTCAGCACCTCAACTTGGCGGTTTAGCGTGCCCAGACTTGGTGTACGCCCGCTCATAGGTTCATCACCTTGTAGGGTGCGATGAGTTGGTCGAACCCAAGTGGCACAATGGCCCCACTGCCCGCCATCACCACCGCTTCGCGGTGTTGGTACCAATGCCCGATGAGGGTCAACAAAGACTGTTTCAAATCTGTTGGCACATCATCTGGGCCGGTGCCGAAACCCACTTGATAGTCAATTTCGATGGCGGCATTTACGCGCAAATTGGGCTGACCATTGATTGTTCTGGGTAATATGATGCGCGCAGGTGCGGTTTGATCCTCACCAACAAATTGGGTCAGCGGCAAAAGTGCTGGATTACCATCGCCATCAAAAACACGCACCGCCACCAGATTTTGAAATGGCCCCAGGGGCAATTCAACTTGGTTGTTCAGGGGCCAACTGTCGAGCACATTGCGCCAAATCTGTGTGATCATGGCGCGTCTGGTGAGTGTTTCCACATGCACCCGCGCCGCCGCGATTAATGTTGAGATCAATTGATCGTCCACAACATCGCTGACCCGCAAAAAGGTCTTCGCGTCGTCCAACGATATTGGTTCAAGGGCGGGACCTGTTAGAAGAAAAGACGTCATTACATCTCCTTTGAAAAAAGAGCCGACCCAAACCCGGGAGGGGAACAGTTTGGGTCGGCAAACTCAGCTAGCTATTGGAGGACTAGCTGGCTGAGTATTTGAGGAGTTTGATGGCGTCGAAATCCAGCACACCGCCGCCGACACGTTTTGTGGTGTAAAACAGCACGTAAGGCTTGGCGGAATATGGGTCGCGGATCACATTGACGCCCAAGCGATCAACGATCAGATAGCCCCGGCGGAAGTCGCCAAAGGCAATCGGGGTAGTGTCAGCACCAACATCTGGCATGTCTTCAGCTTCAACCAAGGAAAAGCCCATGAAACTTGGGCGCATGCCGGGCTGATGACTTGGCTGCCAAAGGTAATTGCCGTCCGCATCTTTAATTTTTCGCAATTGGGCTTGCGTACGCCGGTTCATTACCCAATTGGCGTTTTGTCGGTAGCCCGCCTTCAGTGTGTAAACCAGATCGATCAACACATCGCTGGGGTTTGATGCTGGCAATGCGCCTGCCTGCCCTGTTGCCATGTAGCCCACGCTCCCCCAAGTCCAACTGGCTTCGGCAACTTGCGGGGCGGAAAGGAAACCTGTTGGTTTCTTAACGCCATCACCTGAAACAAAAGCCGCTGTTTCTTGCTCTGCAAAGGCTGCTTCAACCTCTTCAGCAATCCATTGCTCAACATCAACCGCCGCATCATCAAGAAAGCTCGCGGTTGCTGCTGGCATGGCATAAAGCTCGGTGGTCGGATATTCGATTTCGGCCAGAGTTGAAGCGGTCGTTTCTGGGCGAGCATCGGCTTCGCCGACCCAGCCAACCGCTGGCCCAGAAGTGGCCACAGGTTTTTTATAAACCGATGACGAAACTTGTCGCACGCTGGCAATCGAGCGGATTGGCGAAATGGCTGCCAGTCGACGGCCGATGTCCATGTCGGTTTCGGCAGGCACCAGGTAACCGCCATCAGGGTTTAATCCAGCAGACAGTGACTTTTCTTCCCCCTTTCGAACATAGGCGGAAAAGGCATCTTTATATTCGTTGTCACCTGTCAACAAAACGCTGCTTGGCGCTAGGCTTGGGCGCATTTGCTTGGCCAGCAGATTTTGCATTGTTGTGTTTTGGCTGTCCATCGCGCGGTTCAAACGGTCCAGTTTTTGATCAAGCAAAATGTCTTCTTTTTTGCTTTCAATAGCGCTCAAACGTGCGTCATTTGTTGACTTGAACTCTTCAAATGCATGCATGAAATCGTCAAACAAATGTGTGACGTCATCAGTGGCGTCAGCACGTGCGTGTGCCTTCACCTCAAAGTCGTGAGACGGTTTGGTGGTCATCGATATTCCTTATTGGGTTGAGGTTAGTAGCTTGGTCGCTTGTTTGATGTTTTGCGCAAGCTGAGGCGCAGAAATCCGCGCCACGTCGAGCATTGGGAAGGTCACAATTGAAATTTCCCACAGGTCGATTTCGTATAGGCGACGCGCTGCGGCCCTTGATTTTGTTGATGCTCGAAGCGTGCGAAAACCAATGGATAACCCATCAATGCCGCCATCGCGGATGAGGCTGATGAGTTCATGCCCTCGGGCAACATCGTCACTAAGCCGGCCAACGACCTTGAGGCCAACATCAGTTTCCTTGATCGATTGCCAAATGCCCACAGGCTCTTTTGGATCGTGCTGAAACAACATGCGAATGTTGGCCGTGCCGCGTTTGCGCAGCGAGTTTTCAAACGCACCGCCCACAACAATATCGCCGCCTTGATCGATTTTGCCAAAAATGCTGGCATAGCCCGAAAAGACGCCGTTTTCACTTATCTTGATGTTCATTATTTGGCGCGAACGCGCTTTGGGACAGCGGTACGCGTGGGGGCGCGCGTTTTAATCACTTGGCTTTTTGCTGTTGGCACCTTGGATATGCTTGAAGCCAAGTTCCAAGCAAATTGTCGAAACTCATTTTGCGCATTACTTGTCATATTTGCTTTTTCCTTCATCATCAAAACCCTCAACTCTTGCGCTTAAAAAGCTTGTTGAGCGCTGCGATTTCATTCACGAAATGATCAAAGCGCCGATTAGCAGCGGCGAGTTCTTTTAGAACCCACACCAGCAACGCACTCGTGCTGCTCGCCCACAAAAAAAGCGCCAGGTGTGCAAGATCGCCACGCTGTGCAAATGTTTGAGTTATTTCTGTCATTTAGTCCTCCCTGTGGCCCAAATTATCTGGGCTCGTTTTGCTAAAAGTATGTTTGGGAAGCCCGATTAATTCGCGCTTCTCATCGTCAGTAAGAGTATTAATGGTGTCGATCGTTGCCCAATTGGCCAGCCGCTCATCGGCAACAGCCTCAATGGCTTCAAAGTTAGGCACCAACGTCCAGTCCCCAGCAATAATGGGGCGCAAACAACGGCTAAGTGCCGCGCAGGTTTTGATCACTTGCGGAATGATGGTTTGGCGCCAAAATGCACGATTGGCTTCGCGATAGTTGGCATAGGTGTTGTCTCCGGCAAGACATAGCAACATCGGGGGCACCCCAAATGCCATCGCGATGTCGCGGGCAGCGCTGTTTTTGGTTTCGATAAAGTCCATATCGCGTGGCGACATTGACAGAGCTTTCCAATCCAGCCCCCCTTCCAACACCATCGGGCGACCAGCGTTTGCTGCCCCCTGGAAACTATCGTTTAGTTCCGACTTAAGGCGATCGAATTGATCTTTCGTCAGGTTGCCCGCTTCGGCGCTATAAATCAGCGCACCTGATGGCCGAGCCGCATTATCAAGCAGCGATTTGTGCCATTCACAGGCTTTGTTGTGCGTGTCCACAGCATCCATTGCTGCTGTAATTGGTGCCAAACCCGAGTGGTCATTGGTTGGGTGGAAGTTGCGCAAATGGATGACTGGCACGGGGTTGTGTTTGCTTGGTGTTATCGTGCGTTTCTTCGTACCAACTTTGTAGTCGTAAGCCTTGATCCAACCATCATCCCCCACAACCGGCGTTACCCGATCAGGGCGCAATGGGTAAATCTGATATTTGCCGTCTTCAAACTGCAACACCTCCAAAAACGCGTTGCCGCTTAGTTGAAGGTGATAGAAAATTGTCTCAATCAATTCTGGCCCGGAAAGGTCCGGATTTGGCCGCCCAAGCAACTCGAGCACCGGGTGCGTTGCTAAGCGTTCGCCTTGATCATCCACCATGAGCGGAACGCGTGCAGCATTTTGGGTCACCAACGTCATAGCGCGATGCGCGACCGGGTTTTTCATCAAACCGTGCTGCGCAAATGAGGCGTATGAGCGCCCAGACCAACTTGCAGATTGACCATCGATCATTGAAATAAATGAATGTGCTGATTTTCGTTCGGCAGGCGAAATCGCCCGCTGCCGAAACAAGCGGTCAAAAATGTTTCCCATGGAAACCCCTTGGATAATCTAAATGTTTCTTATTCGTGGTCGGTTTGCCCGCACCAACGCGAGTTCGGTCACAGCCCAAACCAGCGCATCAAGCCGATCGGGGGAATGCCCGTTTGCTTTACCAGTTGCGGCGAAGTTGCACATTTCATCTTCCAATTCCGAAAACATGCCCACATGGCGCACACTGCCGCGTTCATAAAGCAGTGCAACCGGTTCTGCTCGCAGCCATTTTCCGCGTTTAGCATGCACGTTTTTCACCGGAAGGTTTGGATTGACTTGATGCAAGGCGTTGGCCACCAAGTCACCGCCTTGATTGACTTCTGCAACCACGCAATCGGCTTCAAAATGGTCGTATAATTCGGCCACTCTGTTTGCCCATTTAAGTGGGGATGCGCGCGCTATGGTCGCGTCGGCCAAAACATACACGCACTCCTCCAGCAATCCAGCAACTACAATGCCGCATTTATCGGACTTTGCGTTGCTCGAAACTGGTGGATCAACGGCAATGACTATACGTTCGAGTTCTGGTGCAACTTGTGCTCGGCTCAAATCGATCAGTTGGCGCGACCACAGCGCGTCTTCGTTACTTTGTAAAATCTCACCCTCTAGCTCTTGCCTTCCAAGCGAAGTGCCGCGGTATTGGTTTACGATGCTGTTCAAAAAGGAAGGCGCAAGGTTGTGTCTGTTTTCAGCGGTTTTTACTTTCGTCACACAGGTCATTGGATCGTCGATTATGCGTTTAAGCAGTTTAATGGGCTTTGGCGTTGTGGTGACCAATTGTTGTGGCCGCTCTCCTATGCGCAAACAGAATTGCAGCATGTCCCAAGCGTCATCGGCGTTTGGCCATTTGCACGTCTCATCGCACCATGCAGATGCAAATTGCGGCCCACGCAAACTTTCTGGGTCACTGGCTGAATATAGTCTGGCGATGGCGCCATTTGACCATTCAACTTCGTTTCGCGTCCGGTTAAAAACAGGCCGATCCGCTGAAGGATGAATTGACATTAGTCCTGAATGTCCCTCCACCATTACTGCACGCGCATCAGAAATTGTTTCACCGATCAAGGCAATTGGGCTCTTTGGCACCGCACCGGTGGCATTGGCCCGCACCCATTCGGCCCCTGCCCTAGTTTTGCCCGCACCGCGCCCCCCAAGCAAAAGCCAAGTGGTCCAATCCCCTTTTGGAGGCAATTGAGACTGACGCGCCCAAATGGTCCAATCGAACTGCAATGCTTCCAACTCAACCTGTGAGAGTTGGGAGAGCAATTGTTCAACCCGTCTCATTCAGCCGTTCAAAGTTTTGGGCCAATAGTTCGCGCAATGCCGCAGCAGCACCATTTTTGGGCTTTGCTTTTGGCTTGATTTTGTTTGCATCGCGCAATTCTGTGAGTTTTTCAAACGTCTTTGCAATGTTGCCCAATGCCACTGCATCAACGGCACCTTGTGCCGTGATCCGATTGTCGACCTGATCGAGTTGTTTGTTGAGCACACAAAACATGTGATCCAAAAAATCTTGTTGCTCATAACGGTTCGAATGCGTTCGTTTTGGCCATTTCTCAATACGCGCTTGCCGATAAAGGCTAGAACGCGAAACCTTAAACTGCTCGCAAATTTGGGTGACCGTGCACTCACCCTTGGAATAAGCGCGTGCGATATCACTCCAATCAAAATTGGATGAAGTCAAAATTACCTGCTCGATTTTGGAATAAAAAAAGCAACCTCGCGCTGCCGCAGGTTGCTGTTGTTGGCCGCACTACTTCGACCATGCCCAAAACCTAGCAAACAACCGTCACGCAGTCAAGGACTATTTTCCTATTTCGGGTAATTTTTCTTATTCTGGCTCTTCGGTTGGATCAAAATCGGGCCAGCCGACGATGTGGTCTTCCCAGTCTTCCTCGCGCACTTTGGCTTCAGAAATGGATCGCCCTTTAACGGAAATGCCTGCATCTACAACGGTTTGCTTGTCGCCGGAAACCAGTGGGTGCCACCAGGCCAGGCCCTTACCTTCAGACAGACGGCGATACGCACAGGTCACTGGCATCCAACTGATCTCTGGCACATTTTTGGGCGTCAATTTGATACAGTCTGGCACACGTGTCTGCCTATTTGCGTAGTCCGTGCAACCGCAGGTATCTTCATTCATCAGCGAGCAATGCACGTCGGAAGTGACGATTTGACCAGTGTCTTCATCTTCCAATTTGATCAGGCAACAGCGCGCGCAGCCATCGCACAAAGATTCCCATTCAGAATCTGTCATCTCGTTTAGCGATTTTTCTTCCCAAAAATTCATTGTAAATCGCCTTGTTTAAGCCGAGAAATTGCGCCATCAATTGTATCAATGATGGCATAATGCACTTAGTGTTAAGGCTCAAGGCCTTAATCCAAGGTTCACGCGTGGCGACTGTAGGGAAAACTGTGTCGGATCCATTCTACCAAAAGAAAAAGGGGCGGAGAACTTCAAGATTTATTCGTCTTGATTCTTGGCTGGATTCCTCGCTTTACGAGACATTTCAAGCGATTGGCCACGGCTATCAACGCTTCGGCGATTTTATGTCGATATTTCGGGTCACCGGGTTCAGACGTTTCTTGGTCGAAGTCATATCCGACGGTCTGACATTTTTTGCCATGGGTCTTGTGCTGATGACAGCCCTTGCGCTGCCTTCGTTTCAGGTTACCGCTAGCGGCGAATTTAATCAGGTTGATGATTATGCCATTACGTTTCTTGACCGTTATGGCAACGAAATAGGTCGACGCGGCATTCGAACAGACGACAGCATTGAGCTTGCGACTTTGCCGGACTATTTAATCAACGCTACGCTGGCGACCGAAGATCGTCGGTTCTACGAGCATTTCGGCATTGATATAATGGGCATAAGTCGCGCAATGGTCACCAACGCGCGCGCCCAATCGTTTGTTGAAGGCGGCAGCACGATTACCCAACAGTTGGCCAAAAATCTGTTCTTGTCTTCAGAAAAGACCATAACACGCAAATTGCACGAAGCATTTTTGGCACTTTGGCTGGAGACACATTACAGCAAGGACGAAATCCTCAAACTCTATTTTGACCGTGCCTATATGGGCGGCGGAAACTTTGGTGTTGCTGCAGCCGCTGAATATTACTTTGGCAAAAAAGTGCAGAATATTTCGCTTGCGGAAGCATCTATGTTGGCTGGCCTTTTTAAGGCGCCCACCAAATACGCTCCACACGTTGATTTGGCCGCAGCGCGAGGTCGGGCGAATGACGTTTTGACCAATATGGTGCAAGCTGGCTTTATGACCGAAGGCCAAGTTACCGCTGCGCGCCTCTCGCCGGCCGCCGCTATCGAACGGTTTGAAAATGTAGAATCGCCAAACTACTTCTTGGATTGGGCCTTTGGCGAAGTCAAAACCATTATCAAAGACTATCCAATCGGCACCGCTTTCGTCGTGCGCACAACGGTCGATCCTGTGCTGCAAAAACACGCTGAGAATTCCATATCTTCGATTTTGCGAGAAGAAGGCGAAGCTTTCAACGTGCAACAGGGCGCGATGGTAGTTTTGGAGCCAAGCGGCGCTGTGCGAGCAATGGTTGGGGGGAAAGACTATGGTAAGAGCCAATTCAACCGCGCCACCAGCCCAACGCGCCAGCCCGGCTCGTCCTTCAAACCTTTTGTATATGCAACAGCATTGGAAACGGGCAAGTTCCGCCCCAATACTGTAATCACAGACGCACCGATTTGCATTGGCGATTGGTGCCCGAAGAATTATGGGCGATCCTACGCGGGGCGGGTAACGCTAAAAAGCGCTTTAGCGCGCTCTATCAACACAGTCCCCGTGCGTTTGTCTCAAGCCACAGGCAGACAACCCATCGCCGACCTTGCGCACAAGATGGGCATTCAGAACTCGTTTCCAGTTACCCGTTCTTTGGCGCTTGGTGTAATCTCAGTCAGCGTTTTGGACATGGCATCGTCTTATGCCGTTTTTGCCAACGGCGGTTACAAAGCCAAGGCGTTTGGCATAAGCCGTATCACAACCTTGCGCGGAGACGTTGTCTTTGACGCGAAAAAAGACATCGCTCAAGAACGGATTTTGCAGACCGAGACCGTTGCTGGGATCAACGAAATGCTGCGCGCAGTGGTGACGTCTGGCACGGGCCGTCGCGCTGACGTCCCCGGAACCCCTGCGTCTGGCAAAACTGGTACAACCCAATCCTATCGCGATGCATGGTTTGCCGGTTACACGGGCAACTATGTTGCCGCGGTTTGGTATGGCAACGATGACTACACCAAAACCAACAATTTGACAGGTGGTCGCTTGCCGGCACAGACTTGGCAAAAGTTTATGGTCTATGCTCATTCAAATATAAAGGTTGCCAACCTTATTGGCGCTGATTTTAACAATATTGCTGTTGAGGTAAGCACCGAACAAAATGGCGATGACCAAAGCCCACAGCTTGTCCGGCCGCCAACTCTCACACCTGATGCAGGTGAGAAGTTGCGAAAACTCGAACGTAAACTAGAAGATCTTTTGCTTGTGTTCGACCGTGCGCCGACAGCTGAAAATACCAATCCACCACTCCAATCTCCATTAGGTTGATCATTGATGCGCAACGCCTCATACATCCTCTTCACGCTATTCGTGGCTTTGCTGGTTGGTTTCGGTTCCGCCTTTTTTATGCTGGAAAACGGCAGAAGAATTACCGCTCAACAATATGGTGCATGGATTGGCTGGGTAAACGCGGGCGGTGCGGACACAGACCCCTACCACAAGGCAGGACTGGCACGCACCGGAGCACTTCAGCTTGGTCGCGCTGAAGGCCTCGTGTTTAGTGCAAGCCAAGACGACAATGGTGATCGACTAGATGGAAAATGCAGTTACTTGATATCGGGTAGCACACCTAGGGCGTCTATTTGGACACTCAGAGCGACAGAGGTGACATCCAACGATCCCACCATTAAAACGCCGAATTACCTCACCAGTTTACAAGTTAATCGTCATCCAGATGGTGGTTTTGATATTATTGCTGCTCCACAAGCGCAACCAGGCAATTGGTTGAACACAATGGACATAGGCAAAATGAAGTTCACCCTTAGCTTCTACGACACAAATGCTTTTTTGGTTGTCGGGCATGAAAGCGTGGTGTTGCCGACTGTCCAGAAGGTAAGCTGTTCATGATCCGCTTTTTTACTCACTTGTTCGCCGGCATCGTTTTGGGTGGCATCATCCATATAAGTGTCATTCTGATCATGCCTTTAATGTCCACACACAATGCTTGGACAACGATTTCTCGCTTTGCGCAGCCTGAAGGAATTAGCGTGATAGATTCGCAATCACTTGCTTTGCGGGCGCAACTAGATTTAGACCCAGCGTTCTCTTATGCAGTTTGCCAAGTGGATTTGAGCAATGGGCCGATTGAACTGAGCGGGGCCATGCCCGCCTATTTTTGGACGGCAGCGCTGATTGGGCAGGATGGTACTGTTCCCTATTCAACCAACAGCAGAACCAACAACAATCGTGACCTTAAAATCGGCATTTTCACAGAAGATCAATCACGTGCACTGATTAGCGAGGGAACTGACATCGACCCCGCTTTGCAGATCGTCCGGGTTCAGACAGAACAAATAACAGCAATCATCCGAATTATCCCCCCGCACCTCGCATTGGTACCAACCATGGAAGAGCAAATAAGCGCATTGAAATGCTCGTCTCTGTAGATGGCATATTGAATTTCAGGTCATTTTAGAAATTCTTCGGCGTCTTCTTTGATTTCATCCTGTTTTGAGTATCTTGAACTCAGCAATGGGAATTCTTTGTCGTGGTTGTAGCTTTCTTCCGCAAACGGGTCGCAGAACTCGCCGTTTTTGGCGCGCCCCACAAGCACAGCAAATCGGTTGAGATATTCATTTACGGTGTGAGCTTCTTCGTGCGGTGTTTCTACAAGCAATCTGTTGAGCGCCACATCATATGATTTGTAACGATAGTCGACTGCACGCGCGAACCAAGTGATGTAGTTTTTGTTTTCGTATTCGCGGGCGACAACCTGTTGTTTCACCGCATCATTATTTGCATAGAGCCCACTCAACGCCACCTGCCGGCGCCGTTCAATCTCCATGACATGGCAAATTGAAGCGAATGCGCCTGGAATGGTTTCCACATCATCGTAAATGTCTTGGGAGAGTTGCAAATAGCGCCCACGGGAAGACGCAAACTCATTCAAGCGCAAATGCCGATAATAGCGATCGGTGCGGAAATTCAGATCAACGGGTTTGCTTAATCTGGTTCGCTGCATTTCCACAGAGTGATCAAACATCCAATCTTGTGCGCTGTTTGTGACAAGGAAACGCCAAACTCTATTGCGCATATCCTTTTCCTCGTTGGTGAGGTTAAACAGCGAAACAGGTTCTTCTCGTCCGTTCGCTGCCAACGCCCCAACCCTTGGCAATATCTCATCGTGTAAAACGTCAGATTGGGCACGACCAAAATCGCCCACAGGACGCGCGCACGCAGCGACCCCGAAGACGACGCAAAGCAATGTGGCCACTTTTATGAAATCAGCGATGCTTTTTCCAACCCTTGCTGTTTCTGGGCAAAGGCGCCTGCTTGCTGCTCTCTCTCTCATACCGTACTCCAGGAAAAATAACTACGTTGCCGACTTTGACGTCATTCGACCTGTTCGGGCGTGGTCTGCTGCTTTTAATGTATGGCACAATCTTCCCCATAATTGACCTCGCGAATTGGGGTTTATGCGATAATTCTGTTCACAAGCGATACGTTGCCGCCAATCACAATTGAAATTGCTGTTAGAAACCCATTAAGAAATCGTCAAGGTTAACAGTCTGCTAACGAATTGGATGAATAGTGCATTTATTGATTTGTTTTGAACCAATTTCGTGATTCTGGGCGGTTATGATCGGCTTTCAACCATACGAGACATTCCAACTCCTGATTGAAACAGGAGGTATTGATCGCGCCAACACATTATTGGTGGCTGCGTGCGATGCATATTCACGTCGCCCAAAGCCTATGCCAACCGAGCGCATGCAGTTTGAAGCGCTGGCACAACGCCTGTTTCCGACCGCGTCGCAGACCGCTCGCGCACGTGCCGCTGCAAAACTTGCGCGCTCACCCCACCTTTCTCCCATTTTAGAGAACTTGGTGGTTGAAAATATTGGTGACGAATTGGCCAGTTTTCTTGAAAACAACGAATCTGTTTCTGAAGAGCTTTTGCTCAATATTGTTGAGGGCGGCGACGTCGATAAGGTTGCTTTGGTTGCTAAACGCAAAGACCTGACGAAAAAGCTTGTCGGCAAGATCTTTCCCGTCAACAGCCGCAAGGTCTATCGCGCACTTTCTGAGAATCGATCCATTCATTTCTCCGGGCCCTATCTTCGTGCCATCAGCAAAGCGGCTGCAATGGATCAATCCATTGCCCATGCTTTGGCCGCAAGAGAAGACTTCGATAAAGCCTACTTGTTGCCTGCGTTTTTTGATCTGAAAGAGGAAGACCGCATTGAGGTTTTAAGAGCTTTTCAAGATCGGAAAATTCCGCGTACAAAAATGCACCGGACCTATGAGCATATATCAGTTGCCACCGCTGAGTTCACGCAGGCAATGATGAAGCTCTTGTCAAAGAATAGACGCCCAGAAGTTACCCGGCTTTTGACTCAAATCACAGGGCTTGATGAAGTTCGCTGTGGTGAAATCGCCCATGATGTCAGCGGTGCAGCGCTATTTGTCGTGCTGCGCGCATTCGGGTGTAATGAATATGATGGGCTTAAGGTGCTCATTCATGCAACGGCTCATGACCGCAATAGTTCAAGTGCACTTGCTCAATATACGCGACTATTCAAACAGATAGAGCCAAGTGCAATGGTGTTTGCGATGTCCGTTTGGCGCGGTGATGCCGAAATCTCTGCGCTGGCACGTGAGGCTTCTTCAGCGCCAATCTCGCACGAACCAGTTGCGCCTTACAGCAGACGTACGCCAACTCTTGATAAAGCAGCAGATAGTGCAACAGATGCCGTGGAACGCGCAATGCAAGCTGTTCAAAAGCTTCGCAATAACAAAGCCTCTTAATTCAAGCTGACTATTTTTAAACCCAGATCCGCTTTTCGTGTTTCGATTGAAACAACCCAAAAGTCAGGATCATACTCGACCTCTTTCGCCAAACGGCTTTGGACTGTTTGTCCATCCCCCGCTTCCACTCGGGCTATAAACTCTTTTTCTGTTGCATCAGGGTTTGCAGGTGCCGGGGCCAACAGGGTGTGTCTTCCATCCAAATGATCAATTTCAATCCAAATTTGGCCTGCATCCTTGTCACCCTTTCGCGACACGACGCAAAAATCACCCACGCTGTTCAACCGCCGGACAAGCGCCGCCACCCATAGTTCAGAGCGCAATCGTGACATGACTAAAACTTCGCGTTTGCGGCCTTGAGCATATCCAACAACTCAGGGGTTATTTTTCCCGTTTGGTCGTAGTTGTAAAAAGTCTCAAACTTGCGGATCGCAGTCGCAGTGGCCTCACCTTGTATGCCATCTACTTTCCCCACATCGTAACCCAATGAGTTTAGGCCCGCCTGGACTTTTGCTACCAATTCGCTTGGAACGGGGGAAGATGATGCCTGAGTTGCATCAGTGGTTGCTTGTTGCGCGATATTGAGCAGCGGATCAGCATTGCTCACTGGCGTTACTTTTGGCGCAGCAAAAGGCACAGCAACGCGTCCAGAGTTTAAGATGCTAACTAGATCATCACTGATTGCGCCGGTTGCGGTCAGCCCGTTTTCCACTTCAAACTCGCGAATGGCGGCTGCGGTTTTTGGCCCGTAATAGCCGTCAACCTTTTGCTTAAAATAGCCGAGTTCAAAAAGCTTAGATTGCACGAAAAATGCAGTTGGATTGCCTGTCACAGGACCAAAGGACGCCGCTGGTGCCGGTGTCGGCATCGGTTGGTTGGCAACCTCTGTTACGGTGTTTGTACGTTGGGGCGGCACGAATTCAATGGGGGCGACCGTTTGCTCCACGGGAGTTGACGATGTGGAGAAAAGCGGGGCCGGATGTCCGTTTTCTTGAAAATATAAGGCATTCGTTGCCGCCCACCCAAGTGAGGTGCACATTGCAAAAGCAAAAATCGTGTTGCCTGGGGACTTTGCCATCAATTTCCAAACTGGCAACAGAATTCCCATTTTCAACTGCGGCATTTTCATCCCCGACTGCTGTTCCACACTAGCATAATCTACCATTTCAATTCACCCTGAACCTAACCCGCTTTTGTGCGTGTGCGCTGCAATTGTTTGCGCTCTTCTTCTACAAAACGTTTGTCGCTCAACTCTTCCAACACAACATGCTCTTGCAACGATACCGGGCCATCTATTGGTAGGTTGATTGAAAACTGAGTGCCCTCACCCAGCTTTGACTTGATCAAAACATCCCCACCGTGCAATTCGGTTAGGCCGCGTACGATCGACAACCCTAGTCCCGTGCCTTCATACTGCCTGTTCAGTCCGTTTTGCGCTTGAAAGAATGGTTCTCCAAGCCGTGCAACGTCTTCAGGTGCCACGCCAACACCATGGTCGATAACGCGCAACGCGACCTTGGTTCCGCTCAGACGAATTTGCAGTATGACTTTCGCATTCTCCGGGCTAAATTTGATTGCATTCGACAAAAGATTGATCAGCACTTGGCGACAGGCACGTTCATCAGCTGTCAGCATTGGCAAGTGCTTGCCAACGTCGGCGACCAGTTCAATGTTTTTCTTGTCGGCCGCATTTTTTACAATCGCGAAACAAGGTTCAACAAGCGCCTGAGGGTCGAACCGATCAGTTGAAATCTCAAACTTGCCGGCTTCAAGTTTTGACATATCCAACAGCATTGACACCGTGTCGAGCAAATGATGCCCAGACTGCTTGATCAACTCAGCATATTCCAAATGATCCGGAGACAATTCACCACCAATATTGTTGATCATCATATCTGAGAAACCAACAACAGCATTAAGCGGTGTGCGCAATTCATGACCAATCGTCGCCAAGAAGCGCGACTTGGCTTCACTTGCCGATTCCGCAACTTTTTTGGCTTCTTCCAAATCTACTTCTTGTTGTTTGCGTGAAGAGATGTTGCGCATAATGGCAATCACTTCAGCTCGCCCATCATCATTCAATCGGTCATGAACCGCGGAAAACGCAACTTCGACCCAAACAAACTCAGAACGCTCTTCCCGCTCGCAACGAATTCTTACATCGATCGACTTGGGCTTACCTTTATGGCTAACATCACCGATTGTTTTCATGTAGTTGGGTCGATCCAACACATGCACGCGATCGAGCAGGCCAGAACCTGAAAGCTCATAACGTTTGCAGCCGAATAGTGCTTCGGATGTGTGCGACAAGTAAATCAGCCTGCCATCAGCCGAATAGCGCGCCACCGCATCGCGAACGCTTTCAACCAAGCTTCTAAATGCCCGAATTTGAAGATGGTCATTGGCAACAAATGCTCGTTTTGATTCGACCAAGGTCGCTACAAACAACGAAAAGCCCATCGCAAATGCAGCAGTAGAGTAAATTGCGCCACCACCATGGGTTGCTGCAAATTCAAACTCTAACGCAGATGAATAGACCAGAAACTGCATAACCAGCGAAACTGCGCCAAAGCCGGAAGCGGCGATGAGCGTGGAACGTCGTCCAAAGAAATTGGCAGAGATAACAGCCAAGACCACCAGCGAAATACCTGCGACTGTCGTGCTTGGATCAAGGAGTGCACAAACTAGTGCCACCAAGCAAAGCCCTGCGGAATGAATATGTACGCGCGCTTCGATTGGCAAGGTCTTGGCCAACATACCTGTTGTGCCGAACCAGGCGGCAAGAATGGCAAAAACAGTTGCCGTGGCCCCGTTTCCGACGAAAAACATAAGTGCAACAATCGGCAGCACCGCAAGTGCCAACGCAATGCTCGCGCGTGCGCTCACATCCAGTGACCGCGCACGGCTGTTTCCAGGGTCGTTGCCGCCCTTTGCTGAGTTGGTCGTGTCGGCATGGTCTAAAAGTGCCGCCAAAGGATTACGCATTACAAACTATCACTCAACTTGCGAATTTCTGTTGGGGCCAATTTCTCACGCAAGAAGCTAAGACAGCCTTAAATGGAGACCTTTCTAAGTGGATCTGAATGTGGTTTCTCTAGCTGTGGTAAACAAATGCTTTTCAAAGCAAAAATGCAGTTAGATAAAATTTTAGCGAAATTTGGCACCTCGATTTCACAGTTTGTGGCTAGGTTGATCTCAACGAAAAAATTGTGGTCAAAGATTGTGTTTTTAATACGTTGCATATTTTGGTTGGGCGTTGGGTTCATGGTGATCAAACCATTTGCGTTTGATCAGACGACCGCTGCGGCAATAGCGGACGATGCCATGAAACGAGGGTCTGGAATGGCCATTGAACAAGCGCAAAATTTGGAATGCGCTGAAAGCATCTGCCAAACGATTAAAGTAGCGGCGCTTGTTACGTCTGTGACCTCGAACAAGAACAAGCCAATGACATGGGCAACCGCCAATAATGAGCTGGCGCCAACACCACCGCCCCGCCCGGTCTGGCTAAACTGAACCACAAAGACCGCATCACTTCCCCGATGCTACTCCAAGTGCGGTCTAATACCTGAGCCGACAACATCTCCCCGGTGTTGCGGCTCTTTTTTTGCGTGGAGAATTCAGCGATCTTGTACTAGAAGGGTGCAAACTTTGCTCCGGAGGCCCGAAATGAATTTTGACGAAATTAAAGAGAGCTTGTCGTTTCTTGACGACTGGGAGGATCGCTATAAATTTGTCATTGATTTGGGTGGTGAGCTGCCGAGTTTGGCCGATAGTGAAAAAACCAGCGCTAACAAAGTTCAAGGCTGCGTGTCGCAAGTCTGGTTGGTGGTTGACCGGCACGATGATTCCTCACTTGTATTCCGCGGTGACAGTGATGCGATGATTGTAAAGGGATTGGTCGCCATTGTTGTTTCGCTATTTTCAAACAAGACACCGCAGGCGGTCATCGACACTCCAGCCCAAGAAATTCTTGAAGGTTTAGGACTAAGTGAACACCTCACCTCACAACGTGCAAATGGTCTGCGCTCAATGATAGATCGCGTATATGCAGAAGCTCGAGCGCATTTATAAAGGGATGCAGCACCTTTTGCGGTTCACTGCTTTATTTGCGTAAACAATCCTGCCCTTCCGCGGCTGCACCAATCTTCCAGAATTCGGCGGCATGGTCCAAACCCATGCGCAAAACCAATTTGGCACTACGCCTGGGCCAACTGCGTTCGAATTCCACCTGCTGCAACCCCTTATCGTAGCCACAAATATCAACCACAACGCCTGCGCAATCTTTGGGTAGTTGTGTGATTAATTGGTTTAGCCGTTTTCGGCAATCGATGGCCATGTCAGACAAATCGGTTGCCCCATTGCCCAAAAATTGACTAGATTGACGCAAGACGGATAGATTTTGGGTAACAGATTGTCGCAACTGACCTTTTTCAATAAGAGCCGAAACACGGTTGGCAACCAAAACATGATGCGCGGCTAGAAACGCTTGTTCTTCGCCTTTAGATTTCCTGGACAAACGCACAATGGTATCATTCGCGCTTTTTACCGGCTTTTGGTCCATGACTTGAACTCTGGAAACATCTTGCTTGAGCAACGCCAATTGCTGGCGCTTTAGCCAAGAACGTGTTTCATTTGTGCGGGACAAGGTTTGTCCAGTAAGGCAAAGCACCCCCTGCGATATTAATTCCTTCACTTGGTTGGTTGGCAGCGAACACTGTTTCTTAGCCGACACCAATGTTGTTTCTTTGTCAGAGACCTCTTGTCGTGCCCCATTCAATATCATGCCCACAAACTTCATTTGACGACGCAATTGTTTCATAGCGTCGACCGGCCAGCGTAGGCAGTTTGATTTGTCGCCGCAAAATTCAACACAGCTTCCAGCGAATTTAGGGCGCTATCAAAATTTGCATCATCACGCATGTCCTCGATACGACCGCAGGCGTGCGACACAGTCGTACGATCACGCTTAAATAGCTGCCCTGTTCTTGTTAGCGAATACCCCAGGGCCACATGCACCATATACATTGCCAATTGCCTTGCCAGGGCAACATGGGCCTGGCTACGTGACGATGTGAGGATATCTTCAGGGGAAACGCCCTGTATGGCAGCAACAAGGTTTACCGCCAACCCAATGTCCGTTCTGCAACTCTTGCTTGTCCGTACTGAAAATGTGGCCAAATTGTACTTAGTATGCTTGTGCGAATGAGTGTCTAAAGTATGCATATTCATAAACGCCTTTGTGATAGGTATATATTCCTATAACGCGTTTGTACTGCGGCGGGGATAAATCTGTCATCTCGTTTTTTATTAAAATTTTATAATATAAGGATCTTTTTGTTATCCACGCTTGTCAATTCAACTTGTGATTGAATCAAAAAGGGACGTCGAAAAGACGCCCCTTTGAATTTTTTCCTACGTTTTGACGAAGCTATTTTCCGGCTTTGCGTCCAAGACCCATTTCACGCGCCAATCGTGAGCGAGCGGCTGCATAGTTTGGGGCAACCATAGGGTAATCGGCTGGCAAGTTCCATTTGTCTCTGTAGTCTTCAGGCGACAAATCGTAATGCGTGCGTAGGTGACGTTTCAACGATTTGAATTTTTTTCCATCTTCTAAACAAATGATATAATCGGGAGTGATTGATTTCTTAACTGAAACGGCTGGTTTGCGGGTTTCTTGTGCTGGCAACACATCCTTTGCAGTCAAAGAGTACAAAGTGCTGTGCACATCCACAATTAGCTTAGGAAGATCCGTTTGGCTAATAGCGTTATTGCTGACATACGCACTTACAATTTCAGTGCATAGCTCAATTACTTCGTTGTTGTTTTCACTTTGCTTAGCTGCGGGCTGTTCCACGTTTTAATACCAATCGTTCGACATATATTTACAAACAAGACATCAATGCTTATTCAATTGCGGTACTAGAATGAATGTCACCAACAATCAAGGCGTAATTGAGGTCAAATAGAAATCTGTCATCAATTTGAATTGAACTGATGACTACTTCTTTTTTTCAAGATCATTTACATGCATTTCGTCCAAAGGGCGATAACCTGCTGCATAAGCTGCTTTGGCCAGCAAGTGTGCAGAAATAGGTGCTGTGAGCAAAAAGAACACAAAACCCGCCAATGCGCGCATGGATACCGATCCATCCATTGCAAAAACAGCGATTGCAATAAGGGCCAAGCCAGAACCGAGCGTACCCGCCTTTGATGCAGCATGCATGCGCGTGTAAAGGTCGGGCAACCTAAGAATGCCAATCGCGGCTGCAAGACTAAAGAATGCACCAACGATCAGCAACGCGCCTGCGACATAGGCTAGAATATCCACAAGCATTGGCGTTACTCCGTTTCCGATTGATTGGCTTTAATCTGCCAGCGCTGCAAAATGTAACGGGCAAACGCGACCGTTGCGAGGAAACCGACTAGCCCCAAAGAAATGGCAATATCCAAATAAAGCATAAAGCCTGTTTTGATGGCGATAACGGCGATGAAACCAATCCCTACAGATACCAGCATATCAAGCGCCAAAACGCGGTCAGGCAATGTTGGACCACGTACGATCCGAACGATCACCAATAACAGGGCCAGCGTGAGCAGAACAAATGAGATGGCTATGGCTGCATCTAAGAATACTAATCCACTCATTGTTCAAACACCTCAATAATTTTGGCTTCGAACCCTGTCGAAATATCCTTGATCAACGCGCGCTTATTGGGTGCGGAAATAGCGTGAACGTACAGAACCGATCTATCCTCTGAAACATCGACACTAAGGGTACCAGGGGTCAGGGTAATTAGGTTTGCCAGCAAGGTAATTTCCATGTCGGACTTTACCTTCAAGGGGAATGCGATGATGGCAGGTTCAAGCTTCTTCTTCATATTAGGTGATAAAACCAACGCCATTACTTTGACAGAGCTAAGCACCAACTCATAAAGGAACAACAATGCAAGGGCGATGACCTTTGGCACTTTTGAAAGAAACTTTGGTTTGGCGATTTGCAGGCGAATAACCCAAAGCGACAAAATACCAATGAGACCACCCAATAGTAGGTTGCCTAAACTGAACGTGCCGGTAATGGCGGCCCAGGTTATTGCCAAAACGACAGCAACGGCGAGAAAGGTCATTGTGCATTTTCCCCAAAGACTGAAGTGATATAGTTGGGCGAGAATATGGTGACGCTCTTGGCAGATTCAAAACCCGCTTGAATGTATAACGAGGGCCAAAGACCAACCACAACGATTATGCCAACCAATGCCATTGTTGGCAACAAACCCCACACAAAGCCTCTTCTGTCCAACGGCTTAATATTGGCGTTAGGAATTTCAGACTGCTTGCCTTCCCGCCCGTTGCGCCAGAAAATATGTGCCCACAAGCGTGATCCGGCAATGGAGGTCAAAAGTGAATTTAGCAAGAGAGCGCCAATGACCCACCAGTGATAGACGGCCAACGGATCTTTTTGCGTTGTGAGGCTTATCCCGGCTTGCAGCAGCGTTAATTTCGGCCAAAATCCAAGGAATGGTGGAAGCCCTGCGGCAGCAAAAACAAGGATGAGAAACAATATTGATAAAGGCGAACTGGCTTTATAGAGCCCGCCAAGATGACGAATATCAGAAGTGCCTCCCATTCGCTCCACCAGCCCAACGGCCAAATAGAGAGCGGTCATGGTCAGCATCGAATGAACAGCATAAAGACTTGCGCCTGCAATGCCATAGGGGGTGCCAAAAGCAAGCCCCGCAAGCATGGCGCCAATGCCACCCATCACCAAAAAACCAAGTGCACGACGCGCGTTGGTTTGGGCCAGCGCGCCAAGCGGCGACAAAACCAAGGTCAGCACAGCAACAACCATAAATGCGATTTGCAGCTGAGCGTGGGATTGCGGGATCAACATCAAGTGTACCCGCAAAAGTCCGTAGATGCCCACTTTTGTCAACAAGCCAGCAAACAGGGCAGATACCGCTGGGTCTGGCGCATGGTAAGATGCAGGCAGCCAGCTATTCACCGGAAACACTGCGGCTTTCATGGCGAATGCTAGGAAGAACAGCGCGGCAACCGACGCAATGGCACCGTTTTCCACAAGCGGGGCTTTGACCATAATATCAGCCATGTTGAGCGTGCCCACCAAACCATAAATGTAAGCGATGCCGATCAGAAAGAATGTCGTCGCCAAAAAGTTGATAAAGCCATATTTGATCGCGGCATCAAGTTGAACCTTACGCCCACCAATGACCATCAGGCCAAAAGAGGCGATCAGCATGACCTCAAACCACACGTAAAGATTGAACAAATCACCGGTTAGAAAAGCGCCTGAAACGCCTGTCAAAAGGATCAGCATCAAAGGGTGATAACCGTACTTGGTTTCGCGGTCCTCTACTTCGCTTTGCACGAAGAACAACACCACAATCATCACCACGGTAGATACCAGCGCAAACAGCGCACCCAAACTATCGGCAGTAAAACTGATGCCAAATGGTGGCAACCAGTTCCCCATCGTCATGGTCAGGGTGCCTTTGGTAAAGACGGTTTGGATCAAGCTGAAATTTGCCAACAAAGTTGCCACCAAAATGGCGAACGAAAATGGCGCCTGCCATTCAGTTCTGTTGCGCAGCATCAGAAGAATTGCTGCACCCACCATGGGTAGCACAATCGGCCATACAACTACCCAATCAGCAATTGACGTTGCAACGTCCAGCATTGCTGGGGGGAGGTCTTTCGGTGTAGCTGCGGAGCTTGCCATGTTTTGCTCGTGACCTCTTTGTTAGTAGCTCAATGGTGGTCGAGGGCTGTCTTCAGGCTCGGCCACACGCATTGTGTCAGTATTGTCTGCATTTAGCTCTTGATATGCCCGATAGGTAAGCACCAAAAGGAACGCAAAAAGCGAAAAGCCAATCACGATCGCTGTCAGGATCAAAGCCTGTGGCAGAGGATTAGCGATAGGTTCTAGCGGTTGATATTGACCATTAGGCACAATCGGTGGCACTTCGCGCGTAACGCGGCCAATTGTGAAAATCAACAAGTTCACCGCATTGCCCAGAATAGCAACACCCAGCAACATGCGGATCAAAGAGCGCGACAACAAAAGATAGATTGCGACAGTGAAGAAGAGACCAATCAGAATTGCTAATGCTGTTTCCATTATTTGCCATCCTCATCTTCTTCAAGCGCCAGCGCAATTGTTGAGATCGCCCCCAACACCACAAAATAAACGCCAATATCAAAGAGCATGGGGGTCGATAGTGCCAATTCTGACCCGTCGCCCAAGTCAATAAATAACCACAGTCCCATCAAAAAAGGCACGTCGACGAATGCTGACATCAAACCAGCAATTGCGGCCATTAGTACGCCAAATCCCGCGAAGGTGATGGGGTGAAACACCAGTGCTCTACGCACTTCTGATACGCCTGCCGAGATACCGTAAATAGCGATTGCTGAAGCAGCAATTAGCCCGCCAATAAAACCACCACCGGGTTCATTGTGCCCACGCAGCAACACGAAAATCGAGAACACCACCATTAGCGCGGTTAGGTATGGGGCGATGGTGCGGAAAATGATGGTATTCATGATGCGCTCCTGGCTTTGCTGGCTGCACGTTTTGCGCGCTGCCCTGCAGCTCGTTTTATTGCCCCAATGCCACGCTTTGGACCGCCTGCTCTAAGCCTGATCAGTGCCAAGATTGCGATACCTGCCGTCATGACCACCGAAATTTCGCCCAATGTATCCAAGGCGCGATAATCAACCAGAATAACATTTACGATATTGCGACCATGCGCAATTGGAACGCTGGTTTGAATAAAGAAATCAGTAAGGGTCGTGTCCAAATCAGTACGTAAAACAGCCAGCAACAATGTTGTCAGCCCAATGCCACAAATCAGCGCCAATCCACCATCGCGTATGACTTCTTCAAAAACGCGATTGTCACGCTGGTCCAAGTGCAACTTGGTCATCACCAACGCCAAAATAACAACGGACAGGGTTTCCACCATAAACTGAGTGAAACCCAAGTCGGGCGCGCCGAGTAATAAGAAAATAAGCGCTACGGCAAACCCTTGAATACCGAGCGAAACGATAGCTGTGAGACGATTTTTGGCAAACAGCACCGAAAACAATCCAATCGTACAGATGATGATGATAGCCCATTCATATATGAACAAATCAGGCATAGATGGTATTTGCGGCAACTCTTCTGCGCGGATCAAACCTGTCATCAAGCTAATTGCCAGCGCAATGAAAACGGTAGCAACATAGATTTCCATTGAACCGCTTTGAAGCGCACGCGTCAGACGCGTAGTCCCGCGCACCAAGCCGCTCATGGCCTGATCAAAGCCAAGATCCGGGCCCCAACCGATCGCTTCAAGTATCTTGGCAAGCGCGTCGCGCATTTGGTCAATTTT
>NZ_CAKZPW010000259.1:0-9871 GCF_937139385.1 uncultured Maritalea sp.
AAAATATTTCAACCCAGAACCGTCGCGGGGTGGCCGTGTCACGGAATGCGACATCGATAAGAATGTGTTGTCGGTATTTAAGGACGTAGGCAATTGCAAGGTAGGTTGCCCAAACTTGAAGTATTCTGCTGATTTCATCGACCCAGATCGTCGGCATTGTGAATGCGTATCGCATCACAACTTCGTAGAACACGAAAAAGCCGATGGCACAGAACATCCAACCAGCCAGTCGACCTGTAAATTCTGATACGGCGTCAACTCCGCTGACAAAACCGTCCAAAACAGCTCCCATATTGTTTTTCAACGAAAACAAACTCCCCAAAAGGGCAGGGCGGCACTTCTGACGCCCTGCTGATTGTTTAGACCGATGTTAGTCCGCCCGAGCAGCGGCAACGACATCTGCAGCGACTTGGCCACCACTTTCCACAAAGCGGTCCACAACACCAATGGTGGCTGAAACCCATTCTTGACGTTCTTGCGCGCTCAGCTCAACAACTTCGATGCTTTTGCCCACTTCGGCAACCGCTTCTGCTTCCTCTGCATAAATTGCGTCGCGGAGTTGTTGTTCAACTTGCAAGGCCGCTGTGTCGATGATTGAACGTTCTTCGTCCGTTAAATCCTGATAAAAATCGTTATTGATCACTGCAACAAACTCGATCGCACTGTCATAAGACAATGTCATGTGATCCATGACTTCAAAAAGCTTGCGCGATTTCACTGCCGAGGCACCAGTCATTCCAACATCAACTGCACCTTGCTGATAAGCAAGGAATTGTTTTGAACCAGACATAAGTGTTGGGGCACCTCCAAGCGCTTCCACAGTCCAGCCAAGCACCTTGCCGTAGGTTCTAACTTTTTTCTTATTCAAGTCAGCGGGCACGCGCACGGCTGAGCCTTTCGACAAATAAACATTTCGACCGAAAGCTTGCCACCATAGGACGCGCGAGTTGGTTTCTTCTAGAATTGCTGCGTCCAAAATGTTGCGCATGGCTGAGCCTGTTGCAACACTCGCGCGCAAATGCGCTTCGTCTTTGAAGAAGAAAGGTAGATTGATGACATCCACCGCAGGGACTGCACCTGCAAAACGGCCCAAGAATGCTGATCCAGCCTCAACAGCTCCCGTACCCACTGCAGTGGGGACCTCTTTGTCCTTAAACAACTGAGCTGAAGGGAACAAAATGACTTTCAACGAGCCATTGGATTTCTCTTCAACAATCTCCTTGAAGGCGTTCCAATTGTGACCCAACGAATGAGATTCAGGCAATTGAAGTGTAACGCGGATGGTTTTCTCTGCGCTAGCTTGTGTGCAGCTGAGCGCCAGAAGTGCCGCGGTTATCGTACCAAGAATGGCGTTTTTCACAGAATGTCTCCCCATTGTATAGTCGGACATCAGAACCCTCTTTCTAATCTCCGCAATATTTGCTATCATTTGTATTACATATGTAACTCAGCGTTAGCAGATAGGGTTCTTTAACTCATGTCAAGGGCAAAGCAAGTTGAAAAGGGCGATTCGCTAATCGGAGCAATCTATGCGCTGTCGCAGAAGATTATGCGACTCTATTTGAATGCTGTTGTTAGAGAAACAGGCCTGAATTGGCAGGACTGGCGAATTCTGCGGGCTGCCGTGGAACTGCAGACTTGCCGAGCGCAAGACATTAGCTCAGAAAGTGGTTTGCAAAAGACACACGTGAGTACAGGCTTATCGAGGCTAGAAAAACTTGGTCATATCAAACGCGTGAGCAACCCTGACCACGCCCGAAACAAGCTCATTATCAGCACGGAGAAGGGGCACGAATTAGTGCAATCCGCGAGCCCTGTCCTTGATGAGTTGGAAAGCACTTTGGCCGCCGCCAACGATGACAACGAAGGCAAGGCTTTGCTCAGGAGCTTGCAAGAATACGAAGAGCATCTGGGGAAAATGTTTGAAGATCCAGACGTTGCCAGCAAAAAATAGCTTCTCTTGATTTTATCCTAACGCACCACCGCATCGTGCCATTCGTAGCCCGGCAATTGATGGTAAAACCCGTTGGAGAAGGGCGCATTGATGCCATCATCGCGCATGAGTTTTAGTGCTTCGGATGGGCTGAGTTTATTGTCGAGCACATCGCGGAATGCATTGATGGCTGTGAAGGTACCTTTGGACTGGGGCGAGATGCGGAAGGTTTTGATGCCGATGTTTTGCATTTCGTCTAGGCATTCGACCAGATTAAGCACGGAGTGCGACTGGGTTTGAATGCCGTTCACGGTGAGGAATTTGTCACCCTCAAGGGTGTCCAGCCGCATGCCATCGGGATCTTCATCACAAACAAAGAGGCATGAATCTTTGGTCCGGTTGTGGGCCCGGGCGTGATAACAGCGCGCAGATAGCGCCAGTGACATGCGGCCATAGACCTGCACTTCCAAATCCACATTGAACGGTGCGGCGGCTTTCACCAGCGCTTCAATGCCCGATTTTGGAATTTCGGGGTTTAAACAAATCGAAATGGTGCCGCCTTTGGCATAGACCTCAAGCGCTTCCTCGTTGTAGCAGTTCATCAAAGGACCAATATAGTGTGGCTCATTGCCCATTTGATAGAGCGCTGAAACATCGTTGGCCTCAATTAAGAAGCCTTCTGATGTGGCGACTTTTTTCACCTGGCGACGGTCAATGTCTGTGGTAACTTCGGACAATGTTGAAAATACAACGGTTTTGCCGGCGTCGGTAAGGCGCTCATAAATATCAGGAATATGCTTGTCGTAGAGCGGTGCGCGTTTGGAGCAAATCACTTCGCCCACAAAAACTGTTTCAACTGGCGCTTCATCAGCCACTTTGAAATAGAAATCGCGCCAATCATCTGCCGCCCAATTATATTGAACAGGGCCAAGGGTTAGTTGAGCACTCATTACTATCTCCACGTCTTAGATTTAAACGCGCCTTCGGTTTCTTTGCCGCCTTCGGTCAAAGCAATCAGCTGCGAAATGTCTGGTTCTTCCCCAATCGCATAGGCATCAATCGCTTCGCGGAAGGATGAAACAACAGAGCGGATGTAAGCACGCGAACGTTGACGACCTTCAATTTTCAAGGCGGTCACACCTGCTTTGATCAGATCAGGCAGCAAGCGCGTTAAATTGAGGCTGATTGGCTCTTCAAACGCGTAATAGTTCTTCTTGATCGCTGTATCATAGCGACCTTTGCAAATGGTTGGGTAACCAGCTGTTTCGCCACATGAAATGCAGTCAATCGCAAACTCGCCTAAACGGGTGGTGAGGTTTTCTTCTTCGTCTGGCTCATACTCGACGTGACTAGCCGGTGAACAAACCCCGTCCATATTGGTAGATACGCCTGTTACATAGTTGGTAAGCGAACAGCGCCCTTCGGCCATCATGCCGATATTGCCGAACACAAAGGCTTCAATTTCGCAATCAATCGCGTCATGTACCCGTTTGATTTCAGCAACAGTTAAAATACGCGGCAAGACCACACGCTTCACACCAAACTGCTCAACGTAATAGTTGATCGCTTCAGGTGAGGATGCTCCCGCTTGCACAGACAAGTGAAGACGCTGTTCGGGATGCTCACGCGCAACATATTGCGCCATGCCGATATCGGCAATGATTACCGCGTCCAAGCCAAGCTCTACGGCATCATCAACAGACTTCTTCCAAAGGTCCGTGCGGCCCGCTGTTGGAAACGAATTGATCGCCGCCAAAACCATCGCATCTCGGTCGTGCGCATATTTCACGCTTTCCGACAGTTCTGCTTTTGTGAAATTAAGGCCAGAGAAGTTGCGCGCGTTCGTTGGGCCTTTAAAGCCGCAATAAACCGCGTCTGCACCCGCATCAACTGCAGTGCGTAAGCTCGCTGGCGTGCCCGCCGGGCAAACTAATTCAGGTTTTTCAAGTTGGGTCATGCTCGTGCGCCTGTAATTCTGTTGGCCATATTGATGCTCGCCCGCAGCGGTTTCGCCAGTGGGCCAAATGCCGTTGCAACATCATCTGCAAGGGTCGTGTCCATATCGTCGAGCGCGTTGCGCAACAAAAGTATGGCTTCAGTATCGCCGGTAATTAGAATGTCGCGGTTGAAAAACAGCGCGTCGCTGTCTGTTTTACTGTCGATCATTTGCAGCAAGGTTGAAAACTTGCCGCTGACCAAAACATCATACTGAATTTCATCATGTCGCGATCGAGCCACCAACGTGGGATTGGCTGGGTCAGGCTTAAGCACCAGCAAAAACGGGATGCCTTTGGCATTGATCAAAAACGTCTTGTTGGCGCCAGATTCCAAACGCTCAAAAAGCTCGGGGTGAATTTTTGCCACATGGCGTACAATTCGGCGAAGCACTGGTTGCAGCGGGAGCAACGGGAGCACCCGAGAAATAGGACCAGCTTTTGGGTCGCGAAAAATGCGCGGTTGGCCACGATGTGTTTTCTTTTTCATGGCAAATCGATACGCCTGACGGCCGAATGCAAACTTGATATAAATCAAGTAAATATCAATTTGCGCGGTTTTGCCTCAATGAAGTTGGCTGCGCCTACAATTTGTCGCGCAGCGCGTAATAGGTCATGGCTAGAATGAGCAAGGGCGTGCGCAGGCCAATGCCGCCAGGGAACTTGTGCGTAGGCACATTGGCGAGTACATCAAATCGTTCCGCGGTACCTGCAATAGTATCGGCCATAATCTGCCCAGCAAGCGTCGCCATGCCCACGCCATGGCCCGAATAGCCTGAGGCTGAGTAGATATTTTTACCCAAACGCGCGAAGTGCGGCATGCGGTTTATCGTGATGGCCAGTGTGCCACCCCATGCGTAATCAATTTTTGCGTCTTCAAGCTGGGGAAAAATCTCGAGCATGCATTTGCGTACCAAGCCGGAAATGTCTGCGGGGAACTTGTAGCCATAGCTTTCCCCGCCACCAAACAGCAAACGATTGTCGGCAGACATGCGGAAATAATTGACCACGAATTTGCTGTCAGCAACGGCCAACTTTTCCTTGAAAACTTCTGGAGCCAATTTGCTGCCAAGTGGTTCAGTGGCGATGATAAAATTGTTGATGGGCATCACCCGCTTGGCGGTTTGTCCATTAAGATTGCCCAAATACCCATTGCAACCCAACACGATATGTTTGGCTGTCACCGAACCTTCTGCTGTAGATATTCTGCCCGCATTTTCATCGATCTGCGTAACCCGGCTGTTTTCAAATATCCGTGTACCTGCCTTTTGCGCAGCATCGGCCATGCCAATGGCCAAGGCGAGGGGATGCAAATGCGCCGCACCCATGTCGACCGATCCACCATAATAGGCAGGAGAATCTACCAGTTCGCGCAGTTCTTCCTGTTCGACAAAGCGAATCTGATCATAATCGTATTCGTTTTGCAGTTTTTCCACATAGTGGCGGCTTTCAGGAATGTAGCGTTTGCGATGATCTGCGTGAATAATGCCCGGCGTTAAATCGCACTCAATGTTGTGTTTCTTGACCAATTCTTTGACGAGATCTTTGGATTGTTCGGCAAACTTCCAAAGCAGATGCGCATTATCGCGGCCGACCATTTTTTCAAGCGCATCTTGTTCAACCCGTTGCCCGGAGCCGAGCTGTCCACCATTGCGGCCAGACGCTCCCCAGCCAACGCGTTGCGCGTCAACGAGTACCACATCGAACCCGCGTTCTGCTAAGTGCAGCGCAGCGGAAAGCCCAGTAAATCCGCCACCAACAACGGCCACATCAGCTTTGATGTCGCCCTTTAGCGTTGGAAAGGGAGCCAGTTGCTTCGTGGTCGCTGCGTAGTAGGAAGCAGGATATGCGCCCGCAACATCGTTGGCGGTTAAAACGTCCATGGCCATAGCCAAACCTCAGATTTTAGAGCATACCGTTTTGGCGCATTTTGGCATGAGATTGATCCAGCACACGACCAACTTTTTCCGCCAACTCGTCAACTTGAGCTTTGGAAATTATGAGCGGAGGCGAAATGATCAAACCATCGCGTACCGCACGCATCACCAATCCATTCTCAATTGCAAAGTCCCGGCAAATGTTACCCGCATCACCAGTCGGTGTTTTGAAAGGTGCTCTGGCGGACTTGTCTGGGGTTAGTTCCAAACCAGCCACCATGCCGCAAATTCTGGCTTCGCCCACAAGCGGATGATCGGCAAACTGCATCCATTTGTCTTTCAAATAGGGGGCTGTCTCTTTCGACGTTGTTTCAACGATTTTTTCCTCGTCCAAAATGCGCAAGTTTTCCAGTGCAACAGCTGCAGCAACGGGGTGACCTGAGTAGGTGTAGCCATGGGCAAATTCGCCGCCCTTTTGGGCCAATACTTCAGCAACATGGTCCGAAACCATAGAGCCGCCAATTGGCAAATAACCCGAGCTCAGCCCCTTGGCGATGGTCATAATGTCAGGCCGAATGCCAAATGTTTGGCTGCCAAACCAATTGCCTGTGCGCCCAAAACCACAAATCACTTCATCCGCAATCAACAGGATTTCATATTTGTCGCAAATGCGCTGAATTTCAGGCCAATAAGTATCAGGTGGGATAATGACACCGCCTGCGCCTTGGATAGGCTCGCCGATAAAGGCCGCCACTTTATCTTCGCCCAAGCGCTCGATCTCGGCCTCTAATTCTTGCGCACATTTAAGGCCAAACTCTTCAGGTGAAAAATCGCCACCTTCGGCATACCAATAGGGCTGCGCGATGTGCGTAATGTCAGGAATTGGCAAACCACCTTGCTCATGCATAAACGCCATGCCGCCAAGGCTTGCCGCCGCAACGGTTGAGCCGTGATAAGCATTCTGGCGCGAAATGATGACCTTCTTGTTTGGCTTGCCAAGGGAAGACCAATAATGGCGTGCCAAACGAATATTCGTGTCATTCGCCTCTGATCCCGAACCGGCATAAAACACATGGTTTAAGTCACCAGGTGCCAGTTCTGCCAGTTTTGCACTCAACTCAATTGCAGGGACATTGGTCGATTGAAAGAATGAATTGTAATAGGGCAACTGCATCATTTGTTTCGTTGCAACATCCACCAATTCTTGACGACCATAGCCAACGTTCACGCACCAGAGACCGGCCATGCCGTCCAACAATTTGTTGCCGTTGCTGTCCCAAATATAGGCGCCGTCGGCACGCGTGATAATGCGCGTTCCCTTTGCGTTCAATTCGCCCATGTCAGAAAATGGATGAATATGATGTGCCGCATCAAGAGCCTGCAGCTTTTCGGTTGGCAAATGGTTGTCGATAAAATTCATTGGTCTTCCAATCTATTAAACGTTGAGCAACAGGTGCTCGCGTTCCCAAGGGGAAATCTCGTTCAAGAGTTCTTCGATCTCTTGGAATTTGATGCCTTCATAGACTTTGCAAAAGTCTTCACCCAACATGTCGCGCAGCGCTTGGTTTTCTTCAAAGCGGGGCAGGGCCTCGTTAATAGATTGTGGCAGCGTCACACCGTCCTTATAGGCATCTCCGGTACGTTGTTCGCGCGGCTGAGTGCCCGCTTTCATGCCTAAGAAACCACAAGCAAGGCTTGCCGCAAGCGCTAAATATGGGTTGCAATCCATGCCAACGATCCGGTTTTCAACACGTCGAGATTCTGTGTTCGAAATCGGAATGCGTAGGCCGGTTGTGCGATTGTCTTTTGCCCATTCGATGTTAGCAGGTGAGGAATCGTCAGCTTTAAAGCGACGATATGAGTTTACGTAAGGTGCGAAAATCGGCACGGCTGAATCCAGGTGTGCTTGTTGTCCCCCAAGGAAACTCCAAAAATACTCGCTCTCGGTCCCATCTTTATTCGAGAAGATGTTCTTGCCCGTTTTTGCATCCACAACGCTTTGGTGGATATGCATGGCGCTGCCCGGCTCATCACGCATTGGTTTCGCCATAAAGGTCGCAAAACAATTGTTGCGTAGTGCTGCTTCACGAATGGTGCGCTTGAAGTAAAACACTTCATCGGCCAGTTTCAACGGGTCGCCATGCTGCAAGTTGATTTCAATTTGCCCAGCGCCACCTTCTTGGATGATTGCGCCGATTTCCAATCCTTGCGCTTCAGCAAAGTCATAAATGTCGTCAATCACCGCGCCATATTCGTCAACAGCGACCATTGAGTAAGCTTGTCGGCCAATCCCTTTGCGCCCCGACCGTCCAATTGGCGGCTCAATCGGCTCATTTGGGTCAGTATTGGGACGTGTGAGATAGAATTCCATCTCTGGGGCGACAACAGGGCGCCAGCCCTCTGCCTCATAGAACGACAAAACACGCTTGAGGACGTTGCGCGGCGCAATTGTAATTGGTTCCCCGTCGGTTGTTTCTAAGTCATGAACAACCTGCAAAATAATATCGTCAGTCCAAGGTGCTGCGCATGCGGTACTCAGATCGGGCCGCAAAACCATATCAGTTTCAGTCCACTGGTCTTTAATGTCCATATCCGCATATGCACCAGTTACCGTTTGGTAGAATATTGAAGTGGGCAAAAAAGAGTTGCCGGTTTCGGAGAATTTCTTCGCAGGCATCGTTTTACCGCGCGAAATACCCACCAGATCGGGCACGATACATTCAACTTCTTCCACACGACGGCCATCGAGCCATTCAGTGGCATGTTCGGGGATTAAGTCCATCCAACTTGGTATTTGTGCCATGAGTTTTCCTTGCTATCCATTTGAATATGGATGTCGCATATAATTTGATCAAATTATGATTTGTCAATCGAATTTGTTTCGACTTCCGGTTGAGGCGTAGTGCGTACAAAGGCCGCGCCGGAGGAAATATCCTCCATAATTGAAGCGCGCAGTGCGCCAATATCTTTCGCTTCGATGGCCGCGATGGCACGTTTGTGTTGGTCGTCAAGGTTGCTGGTGCCAACGCGTCCGCAAACCACGCGCATATACGGTGCCATTTGCAGCCAAAGGCTTTCTGCCATCGAGATCATAATGCTAGCATTTGAGGCTCTATAAAGGGCGAAATGAAAAGCAAAATTGCACTTAAGGTAGTTATCGACACTGCCCTCAAGAATCGCCTTGTCCATTTGGTCGTCAATTGCCCGCAAAAGCATCACATCGACGTTGTCGATTGCACGTACAGCAATTTCTGGTTCAAGCATCAAACGCACCGCCAATAGTTCTTCAATGCGATCGTCATCCATCTCGGGTACCGAAATGCGGCGGTTGCCATGCATTTCTAACGCGCCCTCTGCCACAAGTCTGCGGATTGCCTCGCGCACCGGCGTAAGGCTGACCTCGTGATCATCAGCAATGCCCTGCAAAGTTACAGACATGCCCGGCCGGAACTTCCCAAATAGCAACCGCTCTCTCAAATCACGATACAATCGTTCGTGGGTTGGCAGGTTTACGTCTTCGAGGTCTTGTTGTGGCAGGTCCATAATTCGCTCAGATCTGATTTCGATTTTCGCAATATGGTTGACATTTGATCAAAAAGCAATATTTGATCAAATTATATCGTGGAGGCGATTTTCATGTCTAATGAGTTTAATGGCGATCAGGCAATCCAGTCAGCCAGCCTAAAGGGCAGGCAGCCAGAAATGACCTATGCGGGAGTGCTGAGCTTCTTGCGTCGAAAATACAGCAAAGATATTTCTGGCGCTGATGTGGTTGTGTCGGGCGTCCCTTATGATGGCTCCGTTAGCCATCGTTCTGGTTGCCGCATGGGGCCACAGGCCATTCGCGCCGCCTCGGTTCAATTGGCAGAGCTAAAGGCGTTTCCGTTCGGCTTTGATCCCTTTGAGAATCTGTCTGTGATCGATTTCGGCGATTGTTTTCTGACCCCGCAAAATCAAGCAAGTGTGCCTGAAACCATTCAAAACCATGCGCGTAGTATCATTTCTCAAGACGCCAAAATGCTCACTTTTGGTGGCGATCATTTCGTCACCTATCCACTTCTCAAAGC
>NZ_CAKZPW010000260.1:0-3250 GCF_937139385.1 uncultured Maritalea sp.
GTCGGGGCTTACTTCCGGTTCTATATGGTGTCCTGGCTTGGTGAGCGAGTGGTCGCTGACATTCGTAAGACGCTCTACCGACACCTGGTCACACTGCCTCCCTCCTTCTTTGAAGATAACCTGTCTGGCGAAATCCAGAGCCGGATCACTACAGACACCACCCTTCTACAAACTGTAATTGGTTCGTCGTTTTCCTTTGCTCTGCGTAACGCCCTCACGTTCGTGGGCGGCATTACCCTGATGTTTATCACCAACCTCAAACTCAGCCTGATCGTGCTAGTAGCGGTGCCTCTGGTGGTGTTTCCTATGGTGTTTTTCGGGCGCAAAGTGAAAAAACTCTCGCGCGAAAGCCAGGACAAAGTCGCCAGCGTCGGCGCTTGGGCAGGCGAGAGCCTGCAACATATCAAGGTCGTGCAGGCTTTTACCCGCGAAGACAGTGTGAATAAACAATTTGGTGAGGCCGCTGAATCTGCATTTGATGTCGCCCTGCTGCGCATCAAACAGCGTGCTTTGATGATCGCACTGGTGATGATGCTGGTGATGGGTTCCGTTGCTGGGATGCTGTATATCGGAGGCCACGATGTCATTACCGGCAGCCTGAGCGGCGGTGATCTGGCCGCGTTTGTTTTTTACGCCATTATGGTTGGTGGCTCGCTCGCCGCCGTGACCGAAGTCTACGGTGAAGTGCAGCGCGCGGCGGGTGCGGCGGAGCGTATTCGTGAACTGATGGCGGCGGAGTCTGGTATACAATCACCCGCCGACACCATGACGCCTCCGGTAACGCACAACGAGACCCAGATCTGCTTTCATAATGTCAGTTACCACTACCCTTCCCGCCCCGACAAAGCAGCTTTAACCGAGCTCAATCTTGAGGTGCGCGCTGGCGAGCGCATTGCCTTGGTCGGCCCCTCCGGGGCAGGCAAATCCACCCTGTTCGATATGCTGCTGCGCTTTCGCGACCCGCAACATGGGCAGATTCTGTTGGAAGGCACTCCATTGCCGGAGTGGCAGTTACAAAGCCTGCGCAGTCAGTTTGCTCTGGTGCCTCAGCAGCCGGTGCTGTTCAGCACTAACGTGTTGGAAAACCTGCGCTACGGCCGACCTGACGCCAGCGAGGAAGAAATTTTGGCCGCTGCCAAAGCAGCCCATGCTGATGAGTTTATTCAGCAACTGCCGGAAAAGTACGAATCATATTTAGGCGAAGGCGGCGTGAAACTATCGGGTGGTCAGAAGCAGCGCGTGGCCATCGCTCGGGCAGTTGCACTGGAACCTTCCCTGTTGGTTCTCGATGAGCCCACCTCTGCACTTGACGTATCTGTGCAGGCGCAAGTGGTCAATCTGCTCTTGAGCTTGCAGGACGACCTTGGTCTAACGGTTCTGTTCGTTGCGCATGATTTGCGCTTGGTGCGCCATGTTTCACATCGTGTGGCGGTGATTTATCTTGGGTCTGTGGTGGAAATCGGATCTGCCAGCGGTTTGTTTGCCGAGCCAAAGCATCCCTATTCTCAGGCGCTGTTGAGCGCCGCTCCCTCACTTGACCCGGACGAAAAGGGTAATCAAATTGTGCTGAGTGGCGAATTACCCAGCCCGCTCAACATCCCATCGGGCTGCGCGTTCCACAGCCGCTGCCCCATGGCAGAACCTATTTGCCGCCAAACCAAACCAATGCTACGTGGGCACCCCGAATCTGGACAAGTGGCCTGCCACCTTGTCGATCCAACACATAACTAGGATCAAATATGTTAAAACAGTTTTCGCTCCAAAAAGAGCGGCTTGATGCCATTCGTCGTGCACTCAAATCTCAAGGACTTGATGGACTTATCATCCCGCGATTTGACGCGCATATGGCTGAATATATCGCCCCTTGCGATAAACGGTTGCAATGGGCAACCGGATTTTCGGGGTCTGCTGGAGTTGCGCTTGTCACTTTGGATCAGGCAATTATGTTTGTGGACGGCCGCTACACGGTACAAGTGCGCGAACAATGCCCGGCTGAACTGTTTCAATACCGCCATCTGCATGATGAACCGCTCAAAGACTGGTTTGCCAAATGCCCCGATCGCAACAAGACCTTTGCATTTGATCCCATGCATATTCCATTTACATGGCACGCTGACTTTAAAGCCAGTTTGAAAGCATCGCACAATTTTTTGGTCGCCACTGAAAACAACATCATTGACCAATTGTGGGACGACCAGCCAGCCCCTTCCGATGTGCCCGCGCGGCCCTTCGGAGAGGCTTTTTGCGGTGAGCATTCAAACGCCAAACGTCAACGCATTGCCAAGTTACTTCAAGAATCTGGCGCAGATCTTTTGGTTGAAAACCAGCCGGACAATATCGCTTGGCTGCTCAATATTCGCGGCGACGACATTGCCTATAATCCCTTTGTGAATTCGCTGCTAACCTTGGACAAATCGGGTGAAGTGAATTGGTTTGTTGATCAACAAAAAGTGCCTCAAGACCGGTCTGACTTCGAACTTGACGGGGTCAATATTCGCGCACCACAGAGCTTTCTTGCAGCCGTCGAACAAGCCGCAGCCGCAGGTCAGAATATTTCTTGTGACCCAGCAATGTTACCAGTCGCGGTGAAATTTGCGGTAGGCGACGATGAGAAAATCACATTGCAACCTAGTCCAGCCACGCTAGCAAAAGCACAAAAAAATACTGTTGAGCTAGCTGGTATGCGCGACTGCCACATTCGAGACGGTGTTGCTTGGGTCAAGCTAGAGCATTGGCTCAATCAAAATATTGCCATTCGGGCAAAAACCGAAAATCCGATAACCGAACTCGAAGTAGCGCAAAAAATTGAAGAATTTCGTGGCGAAGCCGAGGGGTATGAACAGCTCAGTTTTGATGTGATTTCGGGCTCAGGACCAAATGGGGCTATGTGCCACTATAAGGTGAACCAAGAATCTAATCGCCCTATCACACCAACAGACGTCTACCTGCACGATTCAGGCGGCCAGTTCATTAACGGCACAACCGACGCAACCCGTACCTATGTTTTTGAGCAACCAGAGCGTGAGTTTTGTGAAAACTACACAGCGGTGCTCAAAGGTTTCATTGCCTTGGCCAAGGTTAGATTTCCAGCAAAATCCTATGGTCACCATTTAGATGCGATTGCCCGTGCGCCGCTTTGGTCATTGGGAAAAGACTATGATCATGGCACGGGCCATGGGGTAGGGCACAACCTATCTGTTCACGAACAGCCCCAACGGATCGGGCGTGCCATCAATGAAATTGAGCTGGT
>NZ_CAKZPW010000261.1:0-3458 GCF_937139385.1 uncultured Maritalea sp.
CGTGATTGATCCTTCAACTGAAGAGCCCTGCGCGGTTATCTCACTTGGTGATGAGGCCGATACCAATGCCGCCGTTGTCGCCGCACGTGCGGCTTTTCCGGCATGGATGAACACGCCGCCTTCTGAGCGTATCGCGCTGGTGGAAAACGAACAACGCATCCGCCAAGCGGCGCGCAGCATCAAGAAGTTTATGGCAGACCATGAAAAAGGGTCTAATGTTGTGCCCATGAGTAAATAATCCGAGAGATGATCAAATGCCCTTTTTGTTTCAACTAAAGCAAGCAGGGCTCCAACTCTCAGAGTTTTGTGTAATAGGAGCATCGCCGCGAAAACAAGCGGCGGTGTTTTTCAACTTTAATGACTGAGTTTACTACCGACAAAGCCCCGATGTGGCGCTACATTATTTTCGTAATTACGAGCATTTTTGCACTATTTGTGCTGCCGCTTGCGCTGCGTTTGTCTCTATTTGATCCGATTACGACCATCGGATTTGGTGTTGCTGACCTTAAAGGCATTGCGATCGACGTTGCGCTGGTATCCGCACTTTTGCTCATCGCTGTTTGGGGTATCCCTCGATGGGGTGCAGCCTTAGCAGTTGTATTGTTTGGACTACATCTGTTGGTGCAGGTGGCCAATGCGGAATTTGCCTGGGTGTTTGGCAGGGCGCTTGAGTTCTCACAAATCGGCTATATGGCAGATCAGACCTTCTTTTGGGGCTCTGCAACCAAGCTACACAATCCGGAACTGTTCTTTGCTGCAATCGGTTTGGTGTTCATTGTTGGTTTTGCCATACGCGGCATATCAGGCAGTGCATTAGTGCGTGTTTTCTCCATTTGCGGTTTGGTTGGGTGGCTGGCTTTCGCCCTTTTGCCTTCAAATGATGACTTGGCGGATTGGCGCACGTCTGGCTTTTTAAATCAAAATGCACGTAGCGCGATCGCCATGCTTAAGAACAGGTTCAAAGACGACAGTAAAGCCGATTTTTCCACTGAAATTATGCGGTTGAAACAAGAACTTAGTGCTGATGCATCGGGAGCTCTCTGGCTAGATCTGCCACTGGAAAAACCAAATATTTTGATGGTGGTTTTGGAAAGCGCGTCCGCAGCTTACCTGCCCAGTGTTGTGGAAACACAAGGGCTTAACAGCAACGTAAAAATGACCAATGTCGATCAGTTTGTACGCAAAGGTGCGGTTTTTAGCCAATTCTTCGCTCATCAACGTCAGACGACACGTGGCACATACGCATTATTGTGTGGCCAGTTGCCAAGATTCTCTTCTGCCACACCAAAATTGGAAGTTGCTGCCACTCGCGGTCAGGAATTGGACTGCTTGCCACGACGTTTGGCTGATGCAGGCTACGTGACGGAATACTTGCAAGCTGCGCCACTTTCTTTTTCAAAAAAGGACCAATCGCTTCCCCTGACAGGATTCCAGACACTGTATGGCGCTGCTTCATTTAGTGCCAAAGACATTGGTAGCGCTTGGGGCGTTGATGATCACGTGTTGTTTTCCAAGGCCCAAGAGCGCGTTGAAAGCCTTTCAAAGGGCGAACAGCCGTGGTTCCTAACAGTACTCAACGTTGGCACACACCATCCATTTGATATTGTACCCAGCTCATTTGCGGGCAATGACGACCCAAAAATCAGATCGTTTGAATATTTGGACGTTGCCTTCGGAGAATTTGTGGAAGGACTGGAGCGCAAAGGGCTGTTGGCGAATACATTGGTTATCGTTGTCAGCGATGAATCTGGCGGCTTGGTCGGGCCTGCGGCAAGCGCCGTTGCTGAATTAGCGCGAAATTGGGGCCTATTTGCCCTTGTTGCGCCGCAGTGGATACAGCCAAGGCTAATTGAATCGGTGGCGGGGCAAACCGATCTACCGATATCGGTGGCCGATTTTGTCGGGCTAGAACCAGCTCAAAACTTTGGCGGACGCAGTGCGTTTAGACAATATGTTAAAACGAGAACCATCTATGCGTTCAACAGTATAGGCAATTTCACTTATGGAATCTCAAATGATAGCATCGATATATGCCAGTTAGACGAAGATCATTGCCAATCCTTCCACCGCGTTGACGGTAAAATGGGCGATTTACGCCAAGTTGGCACGGCAACGTCAATGAACAGAAAAGCAGCCGCACTTGCGATCTTAACCAACCAAGGCGTTGATGATTTCCAATTGGAGTTGATGCCCGTAAACAGCCTTGTTGAGATAACTGATGACGAGCCCTATCTGATTTGCTGCCAGTATATTGATGTCCAATCAGGGAGCCGTTTGACCTTCAAAGCTGCTCTGGAGCTTACCTCTGCTGCCGCTGCAACAGTTCATGTGGACATTGTAAGTCAGGACGAGGGCCAGTTCACAACACATTTTGAGAACAATTTCGATTTGCTGATAGATGAGAACACGCCAATCCTCATCGAACATCATTTCGATAGGGCGGTAGGCGATGTTGAAGTGCGTGTGCGGTTGGTTGATGCTGACCGACCAACTATGTTCATTGTCCACAACGCGACATTATCAGTGATAAACTAGCCATCTTGCACGTCTACTGCAGATCCCGCCGTACATATCGTTAGTTGCCTGTTGACGAATAGGACTTTTCCTATTTAAGTGCGCGAGCAAAAATGATCACCTACAACAGCCGAGCAAGTCTGATCGCCAATGACAGAGTTAGAACAGTTTCGAACGCGAGTTGAGCGCTTTTTGGAGCGCTACAATTGGACAGCGACGCGCTTTGGCCGAGAACGCGCATCGGATCCCCAGTTTGTATTTAACTTGCGCGAAGGCCGTGAGCCGCGCGCTGAAACACGAAATAAGATAGTCGACATGATTAAAGAAATCGAAAAAGCAGATTCGAATGCAGGCGCGCCTATTCGCATTGGGGTTGCAGGGGTTGGTACCGTTGGCGCCGCTTTGGTGAATATGCTGCAGGGTCAACAAGATGTTGTGCAAAAGCGCTTTGGCCGCGACATTGAAGTCACAGCGGTTTGCGCACGCTCACGTTCGCGCGACCGTGGTGTCGATTTGAGCGCGGTTGAATGGTTTGATGATCCTGTACAACTGGCAAAGTCCGATTCTATCGATCTTTATGTGGAACTGATGGGGGGCGAAGACGGTCCGGCGTTGGCCAGCATTCGCGCAGCGCTTGAAGCGGGTATTCCCGTTGTCACGGCCAACAAAGCGTTGATCGCCAAGCATGGTGTTGAAATTGCGCGTTTGGCAGAAAAGCACAATACATCCTTTAGTTTTGAAGCGGCGGTTGCCGGTGGCATTCCCGTTATCAAAACCTTGCGCGAAGGGCTTGGCCTCGCCCGCGTTCAGCGCGTTTACGGCATTATGAACGGCACCTGCAATTACATTCTGACCCGCATGGAAAGCGCGGGCCTGACCTACGAGACCGTCTTTGACGAGGCCAACGCGCTTGGCTACCTGGAGGGGGCCGCGACGTTGGGCGT
>NZ_CAKZPW010000262.1:0-3361 GCF_937139385.1 uncultured Maritalea sp.
TGATTTCGTCGTATAATTGCACCGCGTTGAAGGGTGCAGAACAGGCCATGCCCAATATATGTTGAGCAAGCACATCTAAGCCCCCGGGCTGAGGGTCTTCGCTGTCCTGTGCGCGTTCTTTCACCGCTTCTTTTGCCGCTTCGCACTCCAGCACCTCAAAGCGGTTTGCGGGCACCAGTAGGGCGCGTGAGGGTTCATCCAATCTGTGGTTAGAGCGGCCAATGCGTTGCAACAATCGCGACGAACCTTTTGGCGCACCGATTTGCACCACCAAATCAACGTCACCCCAATCAATGCCCAGATCAAGGGTTGAGGTACAAACAACTGCTTGCAACTTTCCCGCCACCATCGCCGCTTCAACTTTGCGGCGCTGCTCTACGTCGAGTGAGCCATGGTGCAAAGCGATGGCTAGCCCATCTTCGTTGAGTTCCCACAAGGATTGGAACAGCAATTCGGCTTGTGATCGGGTGTTGACGAACAGCAATGTGGTGCCGTTCTGTTTGATGATCTCAAGCAGTTCAGGCACTGCATATTGGGCGGAGTGCCCAGCCCAAGGCACACGATCGTCGCTGGCGAGAATTTCAACTTCTGGGTCTGCCCCACCCGTGTTGGTCACAAACGCCACTTCGCGTTCTGGCTTTGGTGTGCCGATCCATTCGCGCAGCATTTCTGGTTTGGCGACTGTGGCCGAAAGGGCTGAGATTCTTAGATCAGGGCACAGCGTGCCCAACCGCGCCAACCCCAGCGCCAAGAGATCGCCGCGTTTCGAGAGGGCAAGCGCGTGCAATTCATCAAGCACCACCCGCTTGAGAGACCCAAACAGTTTTGGCGCTTCTTTGTGCGATAGCATCAGCGCCAATTGTTCGGGCGTGGTCATTAGAATATTTGGTGGGTCGAACCGCTGGCGTTGTCGCCTAGAGGACGGCGTGTCGCCCGTGCGGGTTTCCACACGAATGTCCAATCCCATATCCGCAATTGGGTCCATCAAGTTGCGGGCCACATCAACCGCCAGTGCTTTGAGCGGCGAAATATAGAGCGTGTGCATGCCGTCAAACTGGTCAACGGCCAGATCGGCGATTGAAGGCAAGAAGCCAGCCAGTGTTTTACCAGCGCCTGTTGGCGCGATCAGCAGGGCCGATTTGCCGGATCGATCTGCCTCAAGCATGTCCAATTGATGTTGCCGTGGTGCCCAGTTTTTCGCCACAAACCAGTCGCGCACCACATCTGGTAGACCCCACGCGTGTGCGAATAGGTCAGCATCATTTAGAGGAATTGTTTGGCGAGTGCTTGTTGATTTGCGCATTGCACCTATATTTAACGCACAATATGCTGATCACCAGTGTTTTCGTGAATTCAGCTAATAGAATTATTTGGGGAACAATTATGAGCAATTCAGATAGACATGAAGACGACCAAGAATTACGCGCCACGAAACGCGACATTTTTGGCGGTAGTCCACGCAAGGTCTTTTTCAAATTGGTGATCCTTTCGCTGATCGTTGGATTTGTGATGCGGATGATGGACATTACGCCGGGCACCATATTTGGGACATTGGGCACCTACGTTGGTCGAACCTTTGCAGACCTTGGCAGCTTTATGGGCGACTTGGGCGTTTGGTTTGGCTTTGGTGCGGCGATTGTTTTCCCGCTTTACATTTTCATTCGGCTTTGGCGGCGCTGGCTTTCATAGGTCCATCAATTAAATTCATCACCCCCTGCTTGCCTAATTGCAAGTTGGGGGTAAACTTCATCCCTTGAGAATCTTTTGGCAACACGTGTTCCGCGGCTGTTGCCTTTTCTATTGGGTGAATGACAATGAGCGCCAAGAGCTATCCCTTTAACGTGGGCCACAAGGATGTTTGGCTAATAGCGCTGCCGACCGCGGTGGCGTTTGTAACCGAACCCTTGGTGGGCATTGCAGACACCACTATTGTTGGGCGTTTGGGCGAAGTTGATTTGCTCGGTGGGTTGCTGATCGGTGGGCTGGTGTTTGATTTCATCGCCGCCATTTTCTATTTCCTCCGTTTATCGACCACCGGCCTAACCGCGCAAGCTTTTGGTGCGCGCGATGATGCGTCACAAGCTGCGCATTTGGTGCGGGCGGTGACGGTTGGTTTTATCGCTGGGCTTATTGTTTTGGCATTGATGGTGCCAATTGCTGAATTTGCCAGCGTTGCTTATGGGGCCAGCCCTGAAGTAGTTGAAGCGTTCAAGAGCTATTTCTACATCCGGGTATTGGCCGCGCCATTCGTCCTGATGAACTTTGCCCTTGTGGGTTGGTTCCTTGGGCGGGGGCAGAGCTTTGTTGCGTTGATCCTGCAATTGATCCTCAATTTATCAAACATCGGGCTTTCAATTTGGTTCACCTTTGGGCTGGACATGGGCATTGCCGGGGTTGCATGGGGCACCGTTGCGGCGCAGATTATCATGCTGATCGTTGGTTTGCTCTGGGCCGTTGTGCAACTTGGTGGGCACTCGCGCCTGTTGCGCAAGTTGGGCGAAGCTGACCTGCTCAATGTGGTGCAGATCAAACGGCTTTTGGGCCTGAGCGGGGATATCTTGATCCGCTCTGTTTTGCTTAGCGCTGTATTTTCATTTTTTGCCTCACAAGGGGCGCGCGCCGGTGATGACATTTTGGCCGCCAACGGCATTTTGTTGCACTTCCTCATGGTCGCCGCGTTCTTTTTGGACGGGCTGGCTGCAGCGTCCGAACAGCTTTGCGGCAAGGCGATTGGCGCGCGCTGGCGGCCTGCTTTTGTGGATGCGATCAAACTTTCTTCGCTGTGGGGGTTCATTCTTTCAGGCGGCCTATCTGTCATTTTCCTGATCACTGGACCGACCATTATTGACTTTATGACCACATCAGAAGTGGTGCGCCAGACCGCTCGCGACTACTTATTAATCGCCGCGATTGCCCCCGTATTTGGGGTATTGGCCTTTGTGCTTGATGGGGTTTTTGCTGGTGCAACCATGGGATCAGACATGCGCAATGGCATGATTGTTTCGACCATTATTTTTGCACTGGTTTGGGCAGTGCTGACCCCTATTTTGGGCATCGCAGGTCTTTGGTGGGCGCTGCATAGTTTCTTCATTGGCCGAAGCTTGGTGTTTTTGGCCCTATTGAAGATCCGCATGCCCGACTTGTTCGCGCGGGTTGAAGCGGGCGCATAGCAAAGCACTTGCACCGCAACTGTCGGCCAAGTTGAAAGAAGAAGTGCAACTTCTTGTGCTTACGATGCCGAACCGAAAAACTGGTTTCCACTTTTTCCGGCAACGCTTGCAGACACGCGAGGCGTTTAAGGTCTCGTGTTATTTGGTAGTAAAAATGAGACGTTAAACGCCTCGCGTGAAATGGCTTTTGC
>NZ_CAKZPW010000263.1:0-2885 GCF_937139385.1 uncultured Maritalea sp.
GGGGTGTTGCACCAGACATGATGTGTACCGCCAAAGCGGTCACCAACTCATATTTCCCTTTCGGTGCCGCCATGATCGGCGAAAAAGTCGCAGAAGCTTTTGAAGCCAACAAAGACGCAACCGGCAATATTGGCCACGGCTACACCTATTCAGCCCATCCGGTAGGTTGTGCGGCTGCGTTGGCGACGTTGGCAGAAACCAAAAAGGCACGTGTTTGGGAAAATGCCAAAGAGCGCGGCGTAGAACTACAAGCGGGACTTGCCCAACTCAAAGAAAAGCATCAGATCGCTGGTGATACGCGAGGCATCGGCTTAATGGCTGCAATTGAATTGGTAGCGGACCGAGAAACGAAAGTCCCAGCTTCAAAAGCCGCCATGGCAGCTGCATTTGAAGGAGCTTATGCTGACGGGGTCACTATTCGGGTTTCTGGCAACAATATCATTCTGTCACCCCCACTGATCATCACATCCAACGATGTCACAAGAATGATGAGCGCATTGGACAAGGGCCTAACCGCCGCCGCAAACGCGTAAAAAAAAGGCGTCGCTATTTGGCGGCGCCATTTACTTTGGTTTGCAACTCATCGAGCAGATCAACCAACTGACGCAATTTACCTTCGCCGAATGCGTCAACGATATCTTCGTAAATTGCCGCGCCTTTGGGCGATACCATTGCGATGAAGCGCAAACCTTCTTCGGTGGCACTAAACAGCATACGCCGACCGTCTTTTTTGTCACGACGCCCAACGATCCAGCCGTTTGCTTCAAGCGTTTTGAGCATGCGCGTTAGGCTGGGTGGCAATATACAAGCGTGATGTGCCAAATGGCTGGCATCCAATTCACCTGCTTCGCTCAAAACACGCAGAACCCGCCACTGCTGCTCGGTCAATCCATGCTCGGCCAACATGGGCCGAAAATGCGCCATAACCGACTCTCGAGCGCGCAACAACACGATGGGGAGTGACCGATTGGTTTTTTCCAATAATTGCTCTGCAGTCATGTTTTGATTCTCACCGTTCATCCTCTAGAAGTCGCCCATTACCGCCAAAAATGCAAGAAAACATACCTAGAGCGCATATTGACAATACCTAGCATATTACTTAACATGTTAATTGTTAGGAGCGAACATGCCACATCTAATGATCCAATATTCAGAGAATATCGAGCCTCGCATTGATATGAAACAATTGTGCAATCAGTTGAACAACACAATGTGCGCTTCTGACCTATTCCCTAAAGGCGGTGTGCGGGTGCGCGCTTATCCGGCAGCTGCATATTCAATTGCAGACCAACACCAGAAAAACACATTCATCGATTTGGTCTTGCGCATTGGCGCAGGTCGGACCCAAGACCAAAAACGTGAGTTCGGGCAAATCCTTATCAACCAAGTCAGCGAAACCTGCAGTGACCTATTAAAGGAACCACATTTCGCATTGTCCCTCGAAATCATCGAAATTGATCCAGATCTGAGCTGGAAAGTGAACACCATCCATCCTCGCCTCAAATCGAACAGCTAGAATTAGGACCTCAACTATGGCCAGTTTTCAATCCAATATGGAAAAAGCAAATAGCTATTTAGAGCGGTTCAAGCAGGACGGCGTTTCCAATTACATCAACGGCGAAGCTGTGCCCGCAGCCGATGGCGCAACCTTTGAAAGCATCACCCCGGTTGATCTTTCAAAATTATGCGACGTGGCGCACGGCAAAGCTGAAGATATTGACCAAGCAGCAAAAGCTGCACATGCAGCATTCAAAAACTGGTCCACCATGCCCGGCACGCAGCGCAGAACCATATTGCACGCTATTGCCGATGGCATTGAAGCCCGGGCTGAAGAAATCGCACTAATCGAGTGTATGGACACAGGTCAATCCATGCGCTTCATGTCCAAAGCGGCGTTACGCGGTGCCGATAACTTCCGCTTTTTCGCCGATCGCGCGCCCACCGCACAAGACGGTCAATCACTGCGCAAAGAAGGTCAGGTCAATATGACCACCCGCCATGCCATCGGCCCGGTGGGGGTCATCACCCCTTGGAACACGCCCTTCATGCTGTCCACATGGAAAATTGCACCCGCCCTCGCCGCTGGCTGCACCATTGTGCACAAACCAGCTGAGTTCTCCCCGCTAACAGCGCGTCTGTTGGTTGAAATTGCCGAACAAGCAGGCTTGCCAAAAGGCGTTTGGAACCTCGTTAATGGCCTAGGCGAAGACGCTGGCAAAGCCCTGACGGAACACAAGCTGATCAAAGCCATTGGTTTTGTCGGGGAAAGCCGCACGGGCTCCATGATTATGGCGCAGGGCGCACCAACCCTAAAACGGGTCCACTTTGAACTTGGCGGCAAAAATCCGGTGATCGTGTTTGCAGACGCAGATTTGGACCGGGCAGCAGAAGCTGCAGTTTTCATGATCTATTCGCTCAATGGCGAACGTTGCACATCTTCTTCTAGGCTTCTGGTTGAACAATCGATCTACGAAGAGTTCACGGCCAAAATCGCTGAAAAAGCGTCTAAAATCAAAGTCGGCCATCCTCTTGATCCTGAAACCACCGTTGGCCCCCTGATCCATCCGGTACATGAAAAGAAAGTGCTCGAATACTTTCAAATCGCCAAACAAGATGGCGCAACAATTGCGTTGGGCGGCGAAAAATTTGCCGGTCCGGGCGGCGGTTGCTACGTCAAGCCGACCCTTTTCACCAATGCCAACAATAAGATGCGGATTGCACAAGAGGAGATCTTTGGCCCTGTGCTCACCGCCATTCCATTTGCTGATGAAGCAGACGCCTTAGAAATCGCCAACGATATTGACTACGGCCTTGCCGGATATGTTTGGACAAATGATGTCACCCGCGCCTTCCGTGTTTCCGATCAATTACAAGCCGGCATGGTT
>NZ_CAKZPW010000264.1:0-2245 GCF_937139385.1 uncultured Maritalea sp.
ATTTCTTGCTCAATATTGGTGATGCAACAGCGCACGATATTGAAACGCTTGGCGAAACTGTGCGCCATAAGGTTCGCGAAAATTCAGGTATTGAGCTGAAGTGGGAAATTCGGCGCATGGGGCATTTTGTGCCCGGCAAAGAAGTACGTGAGTTTTTGGACGGTGATGTGTTCACCGGTCAGGTTTGAGTATGAGCAAGCATGTTGCGGTTCTTTATGGCGGGTGGACAAGCGAGCGGGAAGTTTCCTTGTCTTCGGGGCGCGAATGCGCAGCAGCGCTTGAGCGAGCCGGCTATAAAGTCACGCTAATTGATGTTGATCGCCAATTGGCTCAACGTCTTGCAGAAGTAAAACCAGATGTGGTGTTTAATGGTCTGCATGGTCGTTTTGGCGAAGATGGAACCGTTCAAGGCATGTTAGAGATCATGGGTATTCCCTATACCCACTCGGGCGTTTTGGCATCTGCATTGGCAATGGACAAGCATCAATCCAAAATGCTGTTCAAGGCCGCAGGGGTTCCTGTTACGGATCACATAATCGCCCATCGCGATGAAATTGCTGGCAAGCACCAAATGCCACCGCCATACGTGGTGAAACCCTATAATGATGGGTCTAGCGTTGGTGTGTTTATTGTCAAAACTGGCACCTCTCATCCGCCACAAGAAATATTGCGCACTGACTGGCAGGGTGAGGACCATTTGATGGTGGAGCGCTATATTCCGGGACGTGAATTAACCTGTGCGGTAATGGGTGGGGTTGCGCTTGGTGTAACTGAAATCGTTACTGATTTGCACTTCTACAATTATGAAGCAAAGTATGAAGTTGGTGGGTCAGAGCATATTCTACCAGCCCAAGTTTCACCGAAAATTTACCAGAATGTTCAAAGACTAGCGCTTAAAGCACATGAGACTCTTGGGTGTCGCGGGGTCACACGAACTGATTTTCGATATACCGAACATCAGGGCCGTGAAGGTGAATTGATCTGTTTGGAGATCAACACTCAGCCCGGGATGACGCCAACGTCGTTGGTGCCAGAGATTGCTAAACATGCCGGACACAGTTTTGAAGAATTGGTGTCTTGGATTGTGGAGGATGCAAGTTGCAACAGGTAAAGCCAGAACATTCAAGCCAATCCATTGCTGTGGCAAAACCACTTGGTGCGGATTTGGTGGTGCGCCGAGCGACACATTTGTTTGTCGCACAATCGCGTAACCTGTGGGTGTTGCACAAGCAGCTTGCTGTTCGATTGATTGCGCTTGTGCTGGTGGTCAGCATTGGTGCGGCGGGTATTGCCTATCGTGGCCATATCGGCAACTATCTCATTGATGTTTCAGGTCGAGTTTCTGCACTGTTCGCGCAAGCTGGCCTTTCAGTGGCTGAATTGTCGTTGTCAGGCTATGCCCTTACAAACGAGGATTTGCTGTTTGGTGCCGTTGGTCTAGAATCAAGCCGCTCTTTGGTCAGTTTTGACGCTGAAGCCGCACGATTGCGGTTGGAAGCGTTGCCCTCAATTGAAAGCGCGACAATTCGTAAGGTTTATCCAAACTCACTGATTGTTGATCTGGTTGAAAAGCAACCTGTTGCTATCTGGACTGTTGATGGTGTCAATTTTGCAATTGATAGCAACGGCGACAAGATTTCGCCTGTAGAGATGCCAATTGAAGGACTGCCTTTGTTTGTCGGCGATGGCGCCGCGGACGATGTGCCTGAAATGATTGCCTTGCTGGCGCAGTTTCCTGATTTGAATGAAGGTCTTTTAGCATCGAGCCGCATTGGTGATCGGCGCTGGGATTTGATTTATGACGTTGGGTTGCGTGTGATGTTGCCCGAAACAAATGTGGCCAAAGCAATGGAAAAACTGATGCAGCTGCAGTCGCAAGATCAGGTTTTTGAGCGCGACATCGCCGTGCTTGATTTGCGTCTTAATGACTATATTGCTGTTCGTCCTGTTGACCGTACGCCGGTTGAGGGCGCTGAAGTGGAAACTGAATAATGCTCACCGATGCAATGACCGCACGATTGAAACCGCTGCAACCGGGTCGTTCCAGTCTAATTTCCGTACTTGATATTGGGTCCACAAAGATTTGTTGCATGGTTGCGCGCTTGACCCCTCGTGATGAGGGAAAGGCGTTGAAGGGTCGCACCCATAGCGCTGAGGTTTTGGGCTTTGCGTACGGACCGTCTGCAGGTGTTAAAGGCGGGGTTGTGACCGATCTTGATCAAGCCGAACATGCCATTCGCTCGGT
>NZ_CAKZPW010000265.1:0-1407 GCF_937139385.1 uncultured Maritalea sp.
ATTTTTTTGATGATGGAAAAACTTATGAGTAATGCTGAATATTCTAATTCATCATTTGGCCCCGAAACGGTGCTCACACACTTGGGACGAAACCCAAGTGACCAAAATGGATTCGTCAACACCCCTGTTGTGCGTGGCTCGACAGTCTTATTTGATTCTCACGAAGACCTTTTGGCGGGCAAAAGTCCTTACAAATATGGGCGCCATGGCAACCCCACCAACGATGCGGTAAAGGACGTCATTACTCAACTCGAGTGTGCGTACGATACATTGCTAACGCCTTCGGGCCTTAGCGCAATCAGCACAACATTGCTCGCAGTGGCACATGCTGGTGACCATGTGCTTATTAGTGATAGTTCATATGAACCTACGCGTCACTTTTGCGAAACGGTGTTGCGTGCCAACAATGTTGATGTTGAGTACTACGATCCGCGAATCGGCAATAGAATCAGCACACTGATCCGCACCAATACAAAAGCAATTCACACCGAATCGCCAGGGTCCCTCACTTTTGAAGTTCAAGATTTGCCCGCAATTGTTGAAGCGCGCGGAGATCGGGATATTGCGATCATTGCTGATAATAGCTGGGCGACGCCACTCTATTACAAACCATTGGAAATGGGCGCGGACATCGTTATTCACGCGGGCACCAAAATGTTTGTTGGGCACTCAGATGTTTTGTTTGGCACCATCTCAGCAAATGAGAAATGGGCGGACAAGGTAAAAGCAACTTATACAGCACTAGGAGTGTGCGTTTCCCCAGAGGACAGTTTTTTGGTGGCGCGGGGCTTGCGCACGCTTGCCATCCGCATGAAAGAACACGAGAGACGGGCCTTGGAATTGGCACAGTGGCTTGAAGCAAATCCAATCGTCGAGAAGGTCTTTCACCCGGCCCTACCCCAACATCCTGATCACGATGTTTTTATGCGTGATTTCACTGGTTCGGGCTCACTTTTTGGCTTTTCGCTGCTCCCAGCGCCACAAAATGCAGTTTCTGAACTTTTGAATCACTTGCGGCTGTTCGGCATGGGCTATTCTTGGGGCGGTTTTGAGAGCCTCATATTGCCCATTACGATCAAAAACCAACGATCCGCGACCAAATGGTTGGAAAAAGGCAATCTGTTTAGAGTGCATGTTGGCTTGGAGGATTTTGACGACCTAAAGTCAGACTTGGCCGATGGATTTGAGCGCTACAAATTGGCGGCAGATCTTTAAACTGTCGATCGCGCATGTTTGCGCTTACGAAACAATCTTTTAAAGGGCGTTAGCATTCGATTCTTTCGCCCTTTGTCTTTTGCACTGAACAATAGACCCCGCTTGCCAAATTGCTCTCGCACCCAAAACGCGCCTATTGTACCCAAACCCGTGCCAACAAATACATCGGACAAATAGTGCGCGCTGTCGACA
>NZ_CAKZPW010000266.1:0-11628 GCF_937139385.1 uncultured Maritalea sp.
AGTGCGCATCCGCTCAGCGATAGGGTTTTCGCTTGAAGGCTCGTCAAGCGCTCCAATGGCGCGAATGGCCTTATCAAACAATTCAATTTGCGCGGGGAACGCGTCACGGAAAAAACCTGAGATGCGCAAGGTTACGTCAACTCGAGGACGACCCAATTTGGCCAAAGGGATAATCTCATATCCCGAGACCCTATGAGAACCTACATCCCATTTCGGTTTAACGCCGATCAGGGCCATTGCTTGTGCGATATCATCGCCGCCGGTGCGCATGTTGGATGTGCCCCATACCGACAAAGCGATGGCCGATAGATAGGTGCCATGATCCTGAAAATGGCGCGTGATGAGGTTTTCAGCGGACTTTTTGCCCAACTCCCACGCGGTGGGCGTCGGCACAGCGCGGTTATCAAGCGAATAGAAGTTGCGACCTGTCGGCAACACATCCAACCGTCCGCGTGTTGGCGCACCGGAGGGGCCGGGCGACACAAACTTACCGTCTAAGGCTTTTAGCAAATTGGCGCGTTCGAATGCACCAGACTGCTCCAACTTTGGTGATATCGAGTTTTGGATTTCAAGCAGCACTGCTTCGCTTGCTGACCACTGATCAAGGCAATCCAATTCGCCAGCAACCAATTTTGCCGCCAGCAATTCTAGCCGTTCAATGGTATGGCCCATATGTCGCCAGTTGTCGTTGGTTTGATCGACTAGAATCTGTGGTTTTGGCCCATCCCATTGTTCGCCCATTGGGGCAGACAGGGGATCAAAACCGAGCGCTAGATCATCTGCCAATGCGCGAATGAGGGATTTATCTTCTGCACGTTCTTCACCGCGCGGTACACGCGCTAGGGCAACCAGCAGATCAGTTTTTAACCGCCCCTGTGGCGCGTGACCAAATATGTGCAAACCGTCGCGTACTTGCGCTTCTTTGAGTTCACACAAAAACGTATCGATGGTCACGAGTGCACTATCATCAGGTTGATCGTCCAGCCCCATATCTTTGTCCAAACCCGTGTCACGACACAGATCAAGAATGCGGGTTTTAAGGTCTTTCAAACGGCGTTGATCAAGTCCGGCGGCATTGTAATATTCGTCCGCTAACGCCTCAAGGTCTTTTAACGGACCATAAGTCTCGGCGCGCGTCAGCGGCGGGGTCAGGTGGTCGATGATCACTGCGCCTGTGCGGCGTTTGGCTTGTGTACCCTCACCCGGATCATTGACGATAAAGGGATAGAAATGGGGCAAGTTGCCCCACAGCAATTGCGGGTAACACTGTAGGCTAAGCGCGTTGGCTTTGCCGGGCAACCATTCAAGATTGCCGTGCTTGCCGTTATGGATTATCGCATGCGCACCAAACTGATGGCGCAGCCATAAATAGGCAGCGAGATAAGCGTGTGGAGGCACCAAGTCGGGGTCGTGATAGCTCGCTTCAGCATCCAAATGGTAGCCGCGTGCGGGCTGCAACATGACGACCGCGTTGCCATAATCGAGCACGGGCAAGTGAAACAGACCATTACGCACAAATGGATCAGCAGCAGGATCGCCCCAGCGTTCTGTGACTTCGTTTTGCACTGATGCAGGCAATTGCGCGAATAGTTCTTGATAGGCATTTACAGATAGTTTGGCCGGGCTCTCACCGCGTGTCGGATGCGCATTTGTGGGGCCGCATTGCAAAGCTTCCACAAGGGCGTTGCCATTTTCAGGCAAATCGCCCAATCCATAATCTGCTTGCTTGAGGAACTTCAAAATCTCAACAGTTGATTGGGGTGCGTCATAGCCTACGCCATTGGCAATGCGCCCATCGCGGATAGGGTAATTGGCCAAAACGATGCCGACCTTGCGATCGGCTGCTTTGGTTTTGCGCAAAACAATCCAATTGCTTGCAAGCGTAGCCGCCGCATCAATGCCGGGTTGATGCGGTTGATTGGCGGATAAGGGGCATTGTGTACGCTCGTGCCAAATGTTTTGTTCTTTGTGGGCGATCAGAATATCGCCGATACGCCCGTCCAACTCAGGCAAGACAACCTGCATGGCCAAATCTTTAGCGCTAAGGCCCTGAATGTCTTTTTCCCAAACCTCGGCGGGTCGCCCACCTTGCAGCAGTTGAATGATCGGTGCATCCGTGTTGGCGAAAGGATTTTGCCCGTCGCTAAGGTCGTTGATGCCCAGCGCGAAGCCAGTGGCATTGAGGATCACGTCGGGTGTAAATTGTGCAAATGTTGCTTGCGCAAATTCAACACAAAGTTGTTCTTTGAGGGACGCGACGACCAACGGCAATGGTTGAACACCGCCCCCGTTCAGCGCATCTATTAACGCATGGATTGGGGCCATATTGCCGCCGTCGAGCAACGCGCGATAAAAGATAATCGGCGCGATGGGTTTGTCCGTATCAAGACTGACTTCTTCAAGAGCGAGCACACCTTTGGTCGGATGATAGATGCCTGCACGTGGTGTTTGCCTTGGCGTTGGCAAAGCTAACTCGCTTGCAACGATTGCCTGCATGGCGTTCAGAGCTCCAGCCATATTGTCCGCACCGCCGGCCACAAACAAAGCATGCAAAGCAGCATAGGCATCATCGCTAACGGTCGAGCGGGTTTGCAGGTCTGGATCAGGATTTGCATCGCCGGGCAATAAAGCGAGCGCAATGCCATTGTCGGCACAAATGGCGGTGAGTTGGTCAACGCCATATGTCCAATAGGCACGACCACCAAGCAGGCGCACAACGATCAGCTTTGCGTTGATGGCCGTTTGCTCGATCCACAAGTCAACGGAGAAATTGTGGCTAATGCGCATGGTGTTGGCAAGGCGCAATTGGTCAAACTTTTGCGCATCGGCAGCATTTGCAAGCGCAGCCAGCTCAGTGTCGGCAGCGGACAGAAACAGAATATCGGCGGGCGACTGACCAAGGTCAATCGCTTCGCCTTCTTGTTGTATCTCCCCCGCTTGTGCGGTGAGAAGATGCATTAGATCTGTCCCAGCGCTGCCTGCAGTTCTTGAGTGATCTGATCACGGTTGAGCGGCGCTTGCCCAATAACCACCAGCGCGGTGCCGCGTTCATCTTCTGCACCCCACACCTTATCAAAATAGGTATCAATGCGCGGGCCAACCGCTTGCAACGAAAGGCGTGCGGGAGCATCTTTGATCGCCGCGAAGCCTTTTAGGCGCAAAATATCGTGCTTGCGGATCACGCTTTCCACGGCGTCAGACAATTGTTTTTTGCTCGGCACTTCAGGCAATCGAATGGAGAAACTATCAAAATCATCATGTTCGTGGTTGTGATGATGATGGCCATCACCTTGAGCCGCGTGATGGCGTTCGTGGTGCGACATGCGTTTTTCCATGTCCAATTGAGATTCGCTCTCGATACCCAACAAGGCCGCCATGTCGATCTCGCCTTTTTGCGTGCGAACCAGCTTGACCCCATCGCGCAAATGTTTGCGCAACTCAGCTTCAACTTCTTGCAATTTTGCCTCTTCAACCAGATCAGATTTATTGAGCAAAATCAGATCTGCGCACACCAGCTGATCTTCGAAAAGTTCACCCATCGGTGTGTCATGATCAAGCATTTCGTCTGATTGGCGTTGCGCATCGACAGCAGCTTCATCCGATGCGAAACGCCCTTCGGCCAACGCAGATGCGTCAGCCACTGTGACCACACCATCAACGGTTACGTCGGCTCTGATTTCAGGCCAATTGAACGCACGCACCAAGGGTTGTGGCAATGCCAAGCCGGACGTTTCAATCACGATGTGATCAGGGCGCGGATCACGCGCCAATAGTTGGGTGATGGTCGGGATAAAATCTTCCGCCACCGTGCAACAAATGCAGCCGTTGGCCAATTCAACCATATCTGTTTCATCACACGCTTCGTCGCCACAGCCCTTCAGCACATCGCGGTCCACGCCCACATCACCAAACTCATTGATGATCAGGGCAATGCGTTTGCCTTTAGCGTTGTTCAAAACATGGCGCACCAGGGTGGTTTTTCCTGCACCCAAAAAGCCAGTGATTACCGTTGCCGGAATTTTCGATTTCATTTTAGAATCCTTAACTCGAGAGAGTTTTGCTAGTGGTCTTGCTTTGATAGCCAGTCGTGGCTAAGCGCGTAGAGTGGCGCCACACTGAGCCAAAATGCTGCGGCCATGAAGTGCGCCGCTGATACATAATTGGCAGCAAGGTGCGCCGGGACCATGCTCGCATCATGACCTTCAGGCTGCGGTGCGCCCAAAAGGTGGGGCACAAGTAAAGCCACTATTGCCCCTGCGATAACCATAGGTTCAGGAAATTTAGCCATCGTAACAAAGGCCGCTGCTGTGACCACAACAGTGGCCCACCACCACACTTGACGCGCGCCTAAATCACCTGCAGGCATGCCCGGCAGTTCCGGCGCTAGCCCTAATGAAGGCGCGATTGAAAAAGTAATGAACCCTGCCAGACCCCACAACAAAGAGTTCTGAAGGTTAAATGGAATGGCGAACAATACTGAAATGGCACCGAGCATAAGCGCAAAACCAACGCCAACGAGCAGGTTTGCTGCAACAGTATATGCATTGCGCTCAAACCCATCTGTAGGTGCCCAGGCCGGAGGAGATTCTTCCACAGCTTGGTCGTGATCATCAGCATGCGCAACTTCAGTTTCTGACGTTTCAGCGGGCACGGCATGATGGTCATGATCGGCAGATTCATATTGTTCTGCTTGAATGATTAAAGGTACGACTTTCCAAAAAGAAAAACCGGACATAACAAGCCCAGCAGCAAGGCCCGCAAAGACCGCCGCAAACAAGATATTTTTAAACATTATTCTCTCCGAAGCGAAGCCTAGTGGCAGGGAAAACCCGTAGCATGGCGAGAATCGTGTGCACCATTATGCATACGTTGATCACCAGCAAAGCCGATACCCACCACCAAAAACGTGCCAAGAAACAGCGCAAGGGACCCGGCGATAAGCCGCTGAGAAATCGAAAGAGAAATTGTAGTCGTTTGAGTAGTCATTTTTAACACCCTCCGTGTGTGCATAATCGCAATGGTTGGAAAGGTTCCAACCTCTAGGTGTGGCAGGTCTCCTGGCTTGCGATTCGTAACAACGACACTTCGCCTTCCCGGCCCCAAATTTGAGGTCAGTGGCAAAAAGAAGCGCCGTCTGGTCGCTCACAGTTGCGGGGGCAGCCATGGTTTTGGTCCCTTTTGGGTACGCCGCACCATGTTCCCTTTTCATCTCGTCAACGAACTGCGCTGACAAGAACCACGCCGATGATCTGACATTAAAGCGTGGGGCACGTCAATCGCCAGATTGCAGCACGCCGCGCATCATTTGCCGTTTTCCCGCATGTCCGGGGCATTTCTCCACTTCAAAACCGGCTGCCTGCAAATTGCGCCGCACCCAACCGGCTACGGTATAAGTGGCGAACGTGCCTTTGGTTTGGGTCTTTGTGGCCAGGGATTGCATCAGCTCAGCTTCCCACATTTGTGGGTTTTTTGCAGGGGCAAAGCCATCCAAAAACCAAGCATCTGCTTTATTTTCCCAGCTTGGCAAGGTTTGGCGCACATCGCCGATCATCAATTGGAATGTTGTTTGTGTATCGATTTCTACAGTTTTTCCGCGGCTAATCTCAGACCAATTTGCCACCAGCTTTTCGCATAGCTTTGTGAGCATAGGCCAAGGGGTGATGGCACGAAGAATTTCGGCACTACCCATTGGGTAAAGTTCAAACGAAGTGAATGTTAGCTGCTGATGGGGTTGGCGCAGTTCAATCCATTGCCGCCATGTTTCCAACAAATTGAGCCCGGTACCAAAGCCAAGTTCGCCAATCGAAAAATGCTCAGCATTGGCCCAGCGATCTTGGACACTATTGCCGCGCAAGAACACGTGATCACACTCAAGCCGCCCATCGTTGCGTGAGTAGAAGTGGTCACCAAACTCACGGGAAAATGGCATGTCGTTTTCGTGCCATTCAACATTATTGTCTTTGCCCATGGCCCATTCCAATGAAAAAAAGGGGCGCCATCACCAACTGATGCGCCCCTTCAAATTGGCTACTTAGAGCCTTTACGCTGTTGCATGCAGGCGTTTTTCAAATAGGCCGCTATCTTTCAAGCCGCTAAGTGTTTTCACACAAGCAAGCACAGCAAGATCAACAAGCGGTTCAACAATGACCACGGTCATATAGGCTGCACCAAATGAGAGCACGCTGGCCACGTTTGCAGCGCCAAAACCTTGGCCGTAAAATGCCCAGAACATAACCCAAGCAACAATGCCGCCTTGGTAAAGTGTTGAAAGCTGAAGTGCTTGACCATACCCAATGTCTTTATAGGCAGTTTTTGCGGGAATGATTTTTCGTGCAACAAGGGCCATTGCAAACAATGGGCCGAGCAACGATGTCACGTTCATGCCGTATTGTGGCAGATCAATCGGCGCAAAAAGCACACCTTGCAACAAAAGCCCTGCAGCAAGGCCGATGGCTGCGGGTGCAGCACCAAACAGCAAGAACAGGGTTGAGCCCATGATCAAATGGACTTCAGAAACACCAACCGGGTGGTGTGGCAACACTTGAAAATAGAAGAAGACCAAGGCGGTGCTGAACAAAGCGCGGATGGCAAGCGATGCCGCGCCATCGGTTTTCACCATGTCCCATGCGATTTTGGCCGTATAGCCCAATGCGCCGGTTGCTGTTGCGTAGCTGAGAGTGATTTTTGCACCATCTACGATGCTTGGTTCGATATGCATAATCGATATATCCTTTAACTCCGTCGCACTTACCCCGTGCGAAGCGTCGTTCTACGTTTTAGGCATTTGAGGTAAACAGTTTTAGGGCAATCGCCTAAACCTGTTGCATCCCACGATACCCGGTTCCAATTCACTTTAGGCCGGTCTCCGGACTTATGAGGTGAGCAAAAACTCAGATTGGATCGCCTTCCCACGAAAACGCAGTGGCTTTTTGGCCCAATCTATTCTCATCTACCGTTGCGGGGGCAGTGTTGGAATTGGCCCCCTAATTGGGTCGACCGCACCAACTTCCCGTTTCACCCATTCAAAATGGCTTTATCGCCGAATGGACACCTGAAGTACTGGCGAACCTAAAATTTGCGGTTTGTCTTGTCAATGAACATTGAATGTGGTCAATCCAAAACTATGAGTATTTCGGCAAGCAAAAATTATGATTTAGCGGTTATCGGCGGCGGTGTCGTTGGGCTTTGGTGCGCGTACTTGGGCGCAAAAGCCGGCTTAAAGATTGCCTTATTTGAGGCAAACACCATCGCTTCGGGCGCAAGTGGTGGGCTTTTGGGTGCCCTAATGCCGCATATGCCGACTCAATGGTACGAAAAGAAACAGTTTCAATTTGAAGCCCTGATTGATTTGGAACCGTTCGCCCAACAGCTTGAAGCTGAAAGTGGCATAGACTGCGGCTATGCCCGGGTTGGCCGAATTTTGCCACTCAGCCTGCCCGAGCATGAAATTGAAGCCAAGCAAAAATGCGATGCGGCAGCCATTCAATGGGCACGGCCAAACCGCAACTATGAAATGCGTACCGTAAAAAAACCGACGCACCCCAATTGGCCGCACGAAGACGTGATGCCGCATGGCGCGACGATTGACAATTTTTCGGCTCGCATTAACCCGCGCGGGGTCACCAGCGCTTTGTTGAGATGTATCAGCGATAAAGTTGATATTCTCGAAAATAGTCCCGTTGAGTTGCAGGCCGACAAGAGTTTAAAAATGCCTGATGGCGGGCACATAATTGCACGTGATATTATCGTTACGGCGGGGCTTAACTCTTTTGATTTGCTGCAGCCCTTTGTGCCATCATTGTCTGGCCGCCCGATCAAAGGCCAAGCGGCCATGCTCGACACAAAGTTAGACCCGCAATTGCCTGTGGTGCATCAGGCCGGAGTTTACCTTATTGTACACAATGACGGGCGAACGGCGGTCGGCAGCACGTCAGAGCGTGAGTTTGAAGATGGGCACACAACAGATCATCTACTTGAAGAAGTGATTGAAAAGGCGCGTCGGATTTGCCCCTTGGTTGGCAATGCCCCCGTTGTAGAACGCTGGGCAAGTTTGCGCATGCAGCCTTATGGTCGAGACCCATTGGTTGGGCCGGTTCCTGAACATGAGGGCCTGCACATTTGTACGGGCGGGTTTAAGATTACCTTTGGCATTGCCCACCGCATGGCGGCTGCTGTTTTGGCGCCGATTATTGGCAACCCCGCTTTGGAAATGCCACCCAGTTTTCAAGTTGAAAACAGGGTTAATCATATATTTCCAAGAACTTAGACCGATTTAACCAAAAAATTTTACTGAAACAATTAACCTTCAAATCAAGAACAACTCATCAGACCTACAGCTTCCGCTATCCTTTAACCGGTCATTTACGGCTTGGACCGCTTTATCAAGCCAACGAGAAAGACGGGAAACCCGCGCTCGAAGGTTATTCAGGGCTAGGCCGAAATTTAGGAGATAATGATGGGACGTTGGACACAGGTTGAAAAGGGCGGTGCGGACAATTTTGGCAAGGGCCAAGTCAGCATTCAGCACAAACTCAATGATAGTGGATTTTTCACAGATGAAGCTTTGGCTGAGCTGATCGACAAATATCCACGCGAATATTACATGCTCAACACAATGACCAAGGTCGGTGAAGAGAAGGTTTGGCGCTCTGGCGACAAGGGCGACCTAACGGGCGCAGAAATCGTCAAAGCCATCCACGATGGTCAGGTATGGATGTGCTTGCGTCGTTTTGATGTGGTGGCTCCAGAATATCACAAGCTGATCGATGATTCATTTGAAGAGCTGGAAGAGGGCAACCCCAAGCTTAAAACCTTTAAGCGTGAATCTAGCCTGCTTATTTCTTCGCCAACGGCGCGGGTTTTCTACCATACAGATATTCCGTTTATTTGCTTATGGCACCTGCGCGGCAAAAAGCGGGTTTGGCTTTATGATGCGGACAATAAGACCCATTTGCCAGATCAAACGCTTGAAGGCGTGATCTTGCGCGAAACTGAAGAAGAAGTTGGCTATGATGCCAATTGGGACAAGGAAGCACAAAGTGTTTTGCTTGAGCCAGGGCAAGCCCTTTCTTGGGAGTTGAACGCACCGCACCGTGTTGACAATGTTGAGGGCCTCAATGTTTCAATTACCACTGAGTTTTTCACCCCAGAAGCACAGCGCAAATATGGTGTTTATTACACCAATGGTTACCTGCGTCGCCACATGGGAATTGAACCAAAGTCCACCAACACAGACGGCCTTGGTGCCTATGCGAAATGTGCCGTGGCCTTGGGTATCAAAAAGCTTGGTTTGCTCAAGGGCAAAGAGCGCAAGATGATGTGTTCGTTCACCATGGACAAAAACGATCTCACCAAGATCGTTGACATCCCTGCCAATGAGCAGTGGGAAATCAAACAGGCCTAATAGTTTTTGCCTGATCAAACATTAAAGGGTTGCGGCGTGTCGCAGCCCTTTTTTGTGTCGCTTCCTTCATAAGGAATTGCTTTCACTCCTCGCTACGCTAATCTTGGTTCATGAAAAGTGATCCCAATAGAGAACCAAGCGGCTTTGGACGATTGTTGCGTTTTTTGCGTGAACGACGTGGACTAAGTCAGCTCGCTTTATCGTCTGGCGCCGGTACAACGCCACGCCATTTGTCTTTTGTTGAAACGGGTAGATCGCGTCCCGGGCGTGACCTTATTTTGCGGCTCGCAACCGCCTTGCAGCTATCATCTCGCGAGATCAATCAGTTGCTTGGGCTTGCGGGCTTTCAAGCGGCACGAGCAGAATATCAGTTTGGCGACCAAAGAATAGAACCCTACCGCGCCGCGATTGAAGCGGTGCTTGAGAACCACAACCCCTACCCCGGTTGCGCCATGAATGGTGCGGGGGACATTCTGCTTGCAAACAAGGGATATAAAGACTTCGCGCCCACAGCGTTGACCTCAACCCCTGAAGAACGTGTTGAGACCTTCTTCAACCCCTTGGGGGACGCGCCAAAACTGGTCGAAAACTGGGCGGAGGTTGCACATGGTTTATTAGACAGGCAACGAGCTGAATTGGCGGGGTGTTTCAATCAACGGCTCGAAAAGATGGTCTTGCGCATGGAAAAGCATTTGAAAAACGTTGTGCGCCCTCAATTTAAGGGGGGCAATGATATTGTCCTCTCACCGATATTGCTGGTGGGCGACAAACGGCTTTCAACATTTTCAACCTTTATGAAGTTTTCTCATGCGCACGAAGTGACCCTAAGCGAAATTCGCGTAGAGCTGACGTTCCCAACGGATGAAAAAACCCGATTGTTTTTTGAAGAATTGGCCAAAAAATAGCGATCCCTCCCTATCCGGGAATTGGGTTTATACCCTTGCTTCATACATCCTTGATGTTAGCCAAGGAGAGCAACATGAAGTTGAAATTTTATATAGACATAAACGTTCCGGCACAAAAGGCCTGGCACGAACTGAGTGAAGGTTTTGGAGATACAGGCAAATGGACGAGTTTATTGGATAGCTCGATCCTTATTGGCGCGGCAAAATCAGGGGCACACCGAGAGTGCCGCATTGGCAAGAGAACCTTAACTGAACATATCACCAAAATGGACCACAATGATATGCAGGTCGATTACGAACTAATTGATGGCCGCCCGCCGGTCGTTGCATATGCATTTAACAGCTGGTCTGTTTCCCCGTTAGGCGAAACCAGATGTCGCGTTACCATGTTGCCGGACATCAGGATGAAATGGTGGGCCCAACCTATGGGTATGCTGGTTCGGTTCGGACTAAGCCAAACAATGCCCAAAGTCCTCAATGAGTTTAAGCATTGGGTCGAAACGGGTCGGGTGCACCCTCGAAAAGCAAAGAAGAACTCAAAAAACAATATGCAAAATGTCGCCACTGCGACTTAGCGCAAAGGCAATTCTGCGGCATTTTATTTGGGGCCGGCCATTTGGTCGGCCTTTTTGTTTACATGTTTAGGAACATATTCCGCCAAACTTAGAATCGTTCTAAAGCATTGATTTTTCGTTTGATTTTAAATCTAGATTATGTAACTCCACTTAAACGATGCTTGAATTCTTCGCATATTCTGGCAAAAACTGTTAAACATACCAACGTGGAGCATTGGCAATTTGAAGCCAATGAAATCGGATGAATATTTTTAAATCTTTGGCAACTGCGGGTGCTGTTGCAGCCCTGATGACGTCATCGGCATTTGCTGGCGCACACGATGTAAAAAGCCTATTGGCAAACTATGCAGATATTGCGCAGGCCGGTTACGAAGACAGTTTGATCACCGCAAAGGCGCTTGATCAGGCCATCGACAATTTGCTCAGCGAGCCCACCGCCGCCAACCTGGATGCCGCACGTACAGCTTGGATCGCTGCGCGGGTTCCTTATCAGCAAACAGAAGCCTATCGGTTCGGCAATGCAATTGTTGATGAGTGGGAAGGCAAGGTAAACGCTTGGCCACTTGATGAGGGGTTGATCGACTATGTAGACCTTGGGTATTACGGCGCTGAAAGCGACGAAAACGGCCTTTACACTGCAAATGTTATTGCCAACAAACAAGTCATCATTAATGGCGAGCCGGTCCAAATCGACACGATTACCCCAGATGCAATTGCCAATAAACTGCATGAGGCTGGTGGTGTT
>NZ_CAKZPW010000267.1:0-10671 GCF_937139385.1 uncultured Maritalea sp.
TCGGTAAATACAGCTACGAACGCCAATCTTGCACAAGCCATGCCAAATGCGGTTGCTGCAACGCAGCTGCCGCCCGCCGGGCAATATCTAAGCGCATCAAATTCAAGGGCACCATACATTCCAGCTGCGACTGTAGGCCCCTCCGTAAATACACAAAATATCGATACAAGAGACCCGCTCACATCGGGCGTATATCCACAGGTTCAGGCAGCCCCAGTACTGGGGCAGTCGGCTGCGTCGCAATCTCAGATTGTTCGTCAGCAATTGCCCACTTTGACCCCAATTACAGTAACGAGTACCCAGTCAATGCCCGCAATGCCTTCTCTAGCTGAAGTTGATCTCAACACAGCGCCAAAAATCGACAATACAACCACCGCGAGTATCGCAGGCGCGCTTGCACCGCGCGCAGTGCCAGACAATGCGTTTACCCACAAAATAGAGGCGGGCGAATCGCTATATGCAATCGCGCGCCGTTATGACGTGACAACGGATTCAATCGTTGCCGCAAATGGAATGATTTCGCCGGACAGAATTTTCGTTGGACAGGACATTATTGTCCCAGGTCGTCCCGGTATGGTGGCACCAAAATATACCACGCCAGATGTCAAAGCGACTGTAGCACCTGTAAAAGTGGCTTCAGCTTCTACACCACCGGCTGCTATTCCAACTGCCGCGCCTGCGGTGTCTGCAAGTGCTGCAAAGCCTGCGGAACCGGTTGTTCCAACGCCAACTGCTGCGGTGGCGCCTAAAACGGTGGAAACAGCTGAGGTTGCGCCAAGACCGATTTCTCGACCTACTGGCCTAGCAACAACAGCACCCAAAGCGGCTGTCGCCACCACGCCTGAAAAGGCGGAAGAACCAAAACCAGCACCAGCTGAAAAAGTCACCACGACCGCTTCAATTGCGCCAGTGAAGGTCGAAACGCCACAGGCAAAAGCACCCCAAGCCGTTGCAGGTTCTTTCCGTTGGCCTGTTAAAGGTCGGGTCATCGCAGATTTCCGTGCCTCGAAGAACACAGGTGTAAACATTGAAGTTCCAGAAGGCTCATCGATCCGCGCTGCCGAAAATGGCGAAGTCATTTATGTGGGTAGCGCTGTAGAGGGCTTTGGAAATCTGGTGTTGATCAAGCATAGCAATGGCTACGTGTCTGCATATGCACACCTTAAAGACATTACAGTTGCCAAAGGGGCCGCAGTAAATCGTGGTGATTCTATCGGCACAGCGGGCATGACCGGCGCAGTGAGCCGGCCGCAGTTGCATTTCGAATTGCGCAAAGGGGCAACGCCAGTTGATCCATTGCCGCTTCTTGCAAGCTAAGAAAGCTTGAAATTTAAGCGCTAAGGCCAGTCCTAAAAGAGGGACTGGCCTTTTTTGCCTGCCAAGTGGCGCACGAACTGAATGGCCACGCGGCCAGAGCGTGCCCCACGGGTCGCTGCCCACTCAATAGCGTTGGCGCGCAATTCCTCCGCATCCACATTAATTTGATAATGCGCGCAATAATGACTCACCATATCCAAATATGTCTGTTGATCGCAGTTGTGGAACCCCAACCACAAACCAAAACGATCAGAAAGCGATACTTTCTCATCAATTGTTTCGCTTGAATGAATGGCAGCGCGCGTTTCGTTCTCCACCATATCGCGGGGCATCAAATGGCGCCGATTTGATGTAGCATAAAACAGCACATTACTTGGTCTGCCCTCCAAGCCACCATCTAGTACCGATTTGAGGGCTTTGTAGTCCATTTCGTCTTTGTCGAACGACAAGTCATCGCAGTAGATCAAGAACTGCGCGTCGGCCTGCGCAACGCAACGCATAAGCGACGGCATTGTTTGAATGTCTTCACGATGAATTTCGATTAAAACTAAGCGGCGAAATGATGTGTCGCTTGCGGATTTTTGCAATATATCTGCGTGCAGTGCTTTGACGATGGAACTCTTGCCCATGCCTTTTGCACCCCACAGTAGTGCGTTATTTGCCCCAAGTCCTTTGGCAAATTGTTCGGTATTCTGGGATAGGATCGATTTTTGATTGTCAATTCCAAGCAGCAAGCCCAATGCAATAAAATTCACTTTGTCGACTGGCTGCAAGCATTGGTTTTGACCGTTCCATTGATAAGCATCTGCGGTTGTGAGTTCTGCAGATTGCTTTAGATCCCGACCTGCAAGGATCGCAAGCGAACGCGCAATGTCCAAAAGCACATGTTTCTTTTTCATTTAATATCCAATCTTTGCGTGAAAAGCTTTGTTTGCCTTTGCATTTGCAAATTTGCACCTATATATTCCCGCACGATCTGAGACCATAACGCGACGAACCGATTTGAGCCCATTTAAGTGGAAATGTTCACGGTTTAAAAGTCGATCTAAGGAGTATCCGTATGTTTGTAACACCAGCATTTGCGCAAGCAGCAGCACCCGGCGCAGCTGATTACCTCACCAGCTTGATGCCGATCTTGCTGATTATCCCGATTTTCTACTTCTTGATTATCCGGCCACAACAAAAGCGCGTAAAAGAACAAGCGAATATGCTCGAAGCAATCCGCCGCGGTGATACCATTGTGACCAGTGGTGGTCTTGTGGGGAAAGTTGTTCGCGTGAAAGACGACAGCGGTGAGTTGGAAGTTGAACTTGCTGAAAACGTTCGCGTAAAGGTTGTTCGCTCAATGGTTGCTGATGTTCGCACCAAAGCTGAGCCCGTGAACGACAACAAAACTGACAAGAAATAGTTCAGCTAACAGACAAGAAGATCTGACTCGCTCATGTTACAATTCTCCCCAATTCGCGCCGCTTTGATACTTATCGTGTCATTGGCTGGTATTTTGTTCACACTTCCAAATCTTGTATCACAGCAAACACTTGCTTCGTTGCCGGATTGGATGCCAAAGCAGCAGATTGTGCTCGGCCTTGATCTTCAAGGCGGTTCGCACTTGTTGCTCCAAGTGAACAAAGAAGAACTTGTTACTGAGCGTGTCAAAGAACTTCGCCGTGAGGCGCGGTCGTTGCTGGCAAATGACAATGCCATCGGTCACATCATCAAGACCGATGGTACGCTTTTGACCATTGAATTGACAGATTCTGCTCAGTTCGAATTGGCAAAAAATGCAATTCAGGATCTTAATATCCCTCTTGCCACAGTAATTGGCGGCGTCGGTGGTGTGAATGAGATCAGTTTTGGGGAAACCGCCGACGGCAAATTGACGATGCAACTCACAGACGAGGGTATCGAAGAGCGCTTGTCATCAGTTGTTGCACAATCAATTGAAGTTGTGCGCCGCCGAATTGACGAATTGGGCACTACTGAGCCAACAATTCAACGTCAAGGTAGTGACCGAATTTTGGTCCAAGTCCCGGGTTTTGATGATTCTCAGCGGTTGAAAGATCTGATTTCGCAAACTGCGCGACTTACTTTCCATATGGTTCACCCAACAATCACAGCGGCGCAAGCCAAAGTGCAGGGACTTCCCGTAGGGACTTTCATTTTGCCCAGCCAAGCAGGTGGCGAAGAGTTGCTAATGGAAGACGTGGCTATTGGCGGAGAGTCGTTGGTTGATTCTCAACCTGGCTTTGACTCCCAATCGGGTCTTGCAATTGTAACTTTCCGTTTTGATACGCGCGGCGCTGTTGTTTTTGCTGAACTAACCGGAGCAAATGTCGGTCAACGGTTCGCCGTTGTTTTGGACGGGCAAGTCATAACAGCGCCAACGATCCAAACGGCCATTCCTGGTGGTTCCGGGCAGATAACAGGTAACTTTACCGCTGAAAGTGCAAATGACCTTGCCGTGTTGTTGCGCGCCGGTGCTTTGCCCGCGACACTTGATATTATTGAAGAACGCTCTGTGGGCCCAAGTCTGGGTGCTGATAGTGTGCAAGCAGGTCAAATTGCTGGCTTGGTTGGCGGCATTTTGGTGATTGCATTCATGCTGGCGGCCTACGGTGTATTCGGAATTTTCGCGAATATCTCGCTGGTCATCAACATTTTCCTCGTCATGGGCGTTTTGTCTGTACTTGGTGCAACGCTTACTTTGCCAGGCATTGCAGGTATCGTATTGACGATTGGTATGGCGGTTGATGCGAACGTGTTGATCTATGAGCGTATCCGCGAGGAAAAGCGCGCAGGTCGGTCTGTCGTGCAGGCAATTGAAGCTGGCTTCCAGCGGGCGTTTGCAACAATCGTGGATGCTAACGTCACCACGCTGATTGCCGCTGTCATTCTGTTTTTCCTTGGTTCAGGACCAATCCGTGGCTTCGCGATTACGTTGGCCATTGGTATTCTGACAACGATGTTTACGGCATATCTTTTGACGCAATTCCAAATTGCTCGCTGGTTTGCTTGGTTCCGCCCAAAGGAGTTGAAGGTTCACTTGCTGCAGCTCTTGCCTGATGGAACGGCCTTTAAATTTATGGACCGAAAGGTCATCGCCTTTGCGTTTTCTTCAGTGTTGTTGGTCGGGTCCATTGGTCTTTTCTTCACCCAAGGCTTGAACTTGGGCATTGATTTTAAGGGCGGTTCTTCGATTGAAGTTCAAGCGACAGCTGATCAAGCGGATATCGCGGACATTCGTTCGCGGGTTGGTGAGCTTGGTTTGGGCGACGTTCAAGTGCAAGAATTTGGCAGTGCAAAAGACGTTCTGATCCGAATTGAAACCCAAGATGGCGGCGATACGGCCCAGCAAGAAGCTGTGACCAAAGTTGTTGATTCCATAAAGGGTGACTACGAAGTGCGACGCACTGAGGTGGTTGGTCCAACGGTTTCGGGTGAGCTGGCACAAACTGGCACCATTGCCGTTATAGCGGCTATTATTGCTGTTCTTGGCTATATTTGGATGCGGTTTGAATGGCAATTCGCAGTTGGTGCTGTCGCTGCCTTGGTGCATGACGTTGTGCTGACTATTGGCATGTTTGCCATAACAGGTTTTGAGTTCAATCTTGCCTCTATTGCAGAAATTCTAACGATTGTAGGATATGCGCTCAACGAGACGCTGGTGGTCTATGACCGCGTGCTAGAAAACCTGCGCGACTACCGCAAGATGCTGATGAGCGACCTGCTTAATATGTCGATCAACCACACGTTGTCGCGCACTATTCTAACCTCGGTCACAACAATTTTGGCGTTGACAGCGCTTGTGATTTTTGGTGGCGAAGTCATCCGGAGTTTCACATTCGCTATGGCGTGGGGCGTGATTGTTGGAACATACTCATCAATCTTTGTTGCCGCTCCTCTTTTGATGAACTTCAAATTGAGCGCGCGCGCGGAAGAGGAAAAAGCTGAGCAACGCGCCGATGGCGCGTCTGTGTAAATCGTGTCACAAATCGCAGACGGTCATTACAAATATCAGGTTCCCATCGATGCCTATGGCAACGGTGGGTTCCGCTTTCAAGACATGTCACACATTGGTTCGCTTTTGTGCCTGCCATCAGGTATGCACAAATGGGCGATAACCAATGCCAAACAATTGGACGAATTGGACTTCACGCAGATATTTGAGAGAAGCGACGAAATTGACGTCTTTCTTATTGGCACAGGCAAAGATATCGCGTTCATTGATGAGAGTATTCGAGAAAAGTTCCGCGAACACGCAATCATTCTTGAGCCAATGAGCACGGGTGCAGCCGTTCGCACCTATAACGTGCTGATGGCGGAAAAACGTGCAGTTTCGGCCGGTTTTATCGCAATTGAACGTGCTGAATAAAGCGCTATGCAAACAGGCACCAACCAACGGCACGTTGCTGAAGAATTGAACAAGATATCGCGAGACGACTATCTGGCAACACTATTTATGCCAGAAGATGTGCGCCCAGACGTGCAAGCCCTAGCGGCTTTTGCTGCTGAGCTGCGTGTGGTTCGTCAGCGGGTTTCAGAGCCCACACCAGGTGAAATCCGCCTGCAGTGGTGGCACGACGCGCTAGAGGGTAAAGGTCATGGTACTGTGCGCGCCAACCCTATTGCGGACAGATTGTTGGTAGCGATTGAAAAACACCGACTTCCCACGGTGCCTTTAAAACGCATGATTGCCGCTCACAGATTTGATCTATATGACGACCCCATGCCGGACGTGAACCAGTTTGAGGGATACGCGGGCGAAACCCGCGCATGCATTTTCCAGTATTTCGCCATGATGTTGGGAGACAAGAGCGCTGATCCAGCGATCTATGCAGAGGCCGCCGGCCATTTGGGGGTTGCAACAACCTACACGCAACATTTGCTAGCCTTTGGCTACAATAGCGCCAAGGGACAGATCTATTTGCCATTAAGCGTGTTCAATTCCTTTGGTATTGATGACAAGTCTATCCTCGCTGGACAGAACACAGAATCCTTGCGCCAAGCGATTGGTGCGCATGGTGAAGCGGCCAGCGCGCACCTTGCTCTGGCACAAAATGCAATCAAGTTGTTACCTAAGCCGGCGAGAATTGCCTTTGTCCAAAGCGCTGTTTGCGCATTGCAGCTGCGATATCTCCGAACGCAAAAGGAAAATCCCTTTGTAGCCGGTGCCGGTCGCTCAGAAATGCGTAAGATGATCTCAATGTTTGCCTATGCAGCAAAGAATTAGGCCCAACCTTTTAAGTCTTCCAACGCACGTTTTGTCATAAGAAGCTTTTTGGCCTTCGCTTTGTCTGGACCGCGCCATCTCCCAATGTGACCCTCTGGTTTTGTGGGTTTTTCAACAGGCGGAAACAGGCCAAAATTCACATTCATCGGCTGGAATGATTTGATGCCATTTGTTTCATCTGCCAAATGACCGCCGGTAATATGGTGCACGAGCGCACCCATGGCCGTCGTAGGTGGTGGTGGCGCAAGTTCTTCGCCCTTTGCTTGTGCTGCAGCCATTCTGCCAACAACCAAACCAAGTCCGGCGCTTTCTACGTATCCTTCAACACCAGTCACTTGGCCAGCAAAACGCAAACGAGGTTCTGCTTTCAATCGCAATTGTTGGTCTAGTAACTCAGGTGAGTTCAAAAATGTATTGCGATGCAACCCGCCCAGTCGCGCAAATTGAGCATCTTCCAAACCTGGGATCATCCGTAAAATATCGGCCTGAACTCCATATTTGAGTTTGGTTTGAAACCCAACCATGTTCCAGAGGGTGCCCAGTGCATTGTCTTGGCGTAGTTGTACAATCGCGTGGCACTTAACGTCCGGGTTTCTAGGGTTTGTCAAACCAACAGGCTTCATAGGGCCAAACCGCAGCGTTTCTCGACCGCGCTCTGCCATCACTTCAATCGGCAAGCAGCCGTCAAAATATGGGACATTTTCCCACTCTTTGAATTCGGTTTTTTCCCCAGCTAGCAATGCGTCGATGAAGGCATTATATTGCTCTTCATCCATTGGGCAGTTCAAATAGTCTGCGCCTGTGCCGCCCGGACCCGCTTTGTCGTATCTCGATTGTGCCCACACAACATCCATATTGATTGAGTCTTTGTGGATGATTGGAGCTATCGCGTCGAAGAAAGAAAGCGAGTCTGAATTGGTGATCGACTGTATGCCTTCCGCCAGGGCCGGGGAGGTCAGCGGTCCCGTCGCCAAGATGACGTTGTCCCAGCCTTGGGGGGGGAGACCGGCGACTTCGGCACGATCAATCGTAATATTGGGATGAGCCTCAAGTGCCGCCGTTACGTCGCTAGAAAAAGCGTCTCGGTCAACAGCCAGAGCGCCGCCAGCGGGCAATTTGTGTTTTTCTGCCGACTGCATGATGATCGAATTGCAGCGGCGCATTTCTTCATGCAGCAAACCAACGGCATTATACTCATGATCGTCGGATCTAAAGCTGTTTGAACACACCAACTCTGCCAAGCCATCCGTATGGTGAGCGTCAGTTTTACGTACGGGACGCATTTCGTGCAGCACTACGGTTGCACCTAGTTCAGCGGCCTGCCAAGCAGCTTCAGAGCCTGCTAACCCACCACCAACAACGTGAATAGTTTTTGAAGAATTTGTCATAGACCGCACATACATTCATTGAAAATTTTGGGCAACAAAAAAGGCCCATAATATGCAAAACACCCGCGACTTCTTTTGAAGTGCGGGTGTTCAAAGGTCTTGGAGGCCAGTGTCTAGTGCAAAGCTTAGCACTAGATACGAGAAGCTTGCTCGCGTGCCAAAGGCTGAATGTCGCCACGGTTGATGCCAAGGTCATTCAATTCACGGTCATCAAGAGCGCTCAACTCACGTACTGTCTGACGATAAGAAGCCCAGCGACGAAGTGTTTTTCCGAAATCCATTGCTCATCTCCTAGATAAGTTAATGCGTTGTTGTTGACCTGAACTTAGTGAGGTTTGACGCGAACGAGTAGATAGAGAATGTGCAATTCGTCTATGCGTTTGATGCATGGCTAGATTTGCGCGCGTGCGAACAAAACAAAACACCCGCCACTTCGTTTAAAGTGCGGGTGTCGTGAATTTCGTATACTGATGATTTGATCAGCAAGCAAAACTGATTAGATGCGCTCTGCTTGTGAACGCGCAACAGCTGCAATGTCGCCACGGCTGATGCCGAGGTCATTGAGGCCGCGTTCGTCAAGTGAATTCAAAGCGCGTAAAGTTTTGCGATAAGATGCCCAGCGGCGTAGTGTGTTTCCCAAAGCCATGATCATTCTCCTGTTGAATGCATTGGTTGTTGTTTGATGACCTTCATATAGGCCCGCACTGTGAGATTGAGTAGACCCTGTTGCCGCACATCACCCATGCACAAACCGCAGGTCTGGTTAACATGCTAGCGCGTCAAGTTCGCGTGACGATCGTTTTGTTGTACGGGCATACGGAACTCACGGCTGTAGATGCCTAGCATATCGGCATTGTCATGGATGTTGGTGTCCAACTCACGCAGGTGTTGACGCATATTGAATAGGTCGATGAACGACTGAATGCTCGTGTTTCGCATGGTGCTGCCTTTGCAAGATTCTAAGTATGACCGAGCATACCAAGCTCCGCACGCAAGCAGCACTGCCAAAAAACGTAGTGCAGCCATGCACTATCAACAGGCCAAACACATCAAGTTGTCATACCTATCAGATACTCTATTCAGCCGCTGCTCGCTGTCCTGAGCGACGATCGAACAATTCTTTCAAAAAGCGACCGGTGTGTGAGCGTTTTTCGGCAATAATTGCTTCTGGCGGACCTTCGGCAACAATTTCACCACCGCCGTCACCACCTTCTGGTCCCAAATCAATAATCCAATCGGCTGTCTTGATGACCTCAAGATTATGTTCAATAACCACAACTGTGTTACCTTGGTCCACGAGTTCGTGAAGGACTTCTAGTAGCTTGGCAACATCATGGAAGTGTAATCCGGTTGTTGGTTCATCAAGCACGTAGAGTGTCCGACCAGTCGCTCGCTTTGAAAGCTCTTTTGAGAGCTTAACCCGTTGCGCTTCTCCCCCTGACAGGGTGGTTGCAGGTTGACCAACCTTTACATACCCAAGCCCAACGCGCTGCAGCGTCAGCATCTTGTCTCGAATAGAAGGCACAGCTGAAAAGAACTGAACTGCCTCATCAACAGTCATGTCCAACACGTCAGATATCGATTTTTCTTTGAACATGACCTCAAGTGTTTCGCGATTATAGCGTTTGCCTTTGCATGTATCGCAAGTCACATAAACGTCCGGCAGGAAGTGCATTTCGATCTTGTTCACACCGTCGCCCTGGCACGCCTCACACCGCCCGCCTTTAACGTTGAATGAAAAGCGTCCTGGCGCATATCCACGTGCCTTTGCTTCAGGCAATCCAGCGAACCATTCTCGAATTGGCGTAAAAGCACCCGTGTAAGTCGCGGGGTTAGACCGTGGGGTCCGCCCAATTGGGCTTTGATCGATATCGATGACCTTATCAAGAAACTCGAGGCCCAAGAGCTGATCATGTGGGGCAGGGGTTACCCGCGCGCCATTTAGTCTGCGCGCAATCGCTGTGTACATCGTATCAAGCAAAAGAGTGGATTTGCCGCCACCTGAAACACCAGTAACAGCAACAAATGTTCCAAGCGGAATATCAACGGAAACATTCTTCAAATTGTTGCCGGTCGCGCCTGTAATGCGGATGCGACGGGTGTCAGATAAGGGGCGTCGCTCTTCAGGGATTTTTACGCCCAGCTCGCCGGATAAATACCGACCCGTTAGGCTCTTTTTGTTTTTGATAATGTCTTGCGGTTTGCCTTGTGCAACGATTTCGCCACCGTGAATGCCGGCACCCGGACCAATATCAACCACATAATCGGCAGTTAACACCGCGTCTTCGTCATGCTCCACAACAATGACCGTGTTCCCAAGATCGCGCAAGCGACGCAAGGTTTCCAGCAACCGCGCATTGTCACGTTGGTGCAAACCGATGGATGGTTCGTCAAGTACATAGAGCACACCGGTCAAGCCGGAACCGATTTGGGAAGCCAATCGTATGCGCTGGCTCTCGCCCCCAGAAAGGGTGCCAGAATTTCTTGAAAGAGAAAGATAATCCAATCCAACGTCGACGAGAAAATTCAACCGATCACGAATTTCCTTCATGATCCGCTCACCGATTTCGCGTTGCGTTGGGTTCAACCGGTCGCCAAGGTGCTCAAACCATTCGTAGGCTTCGCGAATTGACTTTTTCGACACATCGCTGATGTGCAACCCGTCAATTTTGACAGCCAAGGCTTCTGGCTTAAGACGATTGCCGTCGCAGACCTCACAAGGCGCACGCGACATAT
>NZ_CAKZPW010000268.1:0-4019 GCF_937139385.1 uncultured Maritalea sp.
GGCCCATTCCACAGAGCCGACATTTTGCCCAGCCGCCTTAAACCGCTCTGCAAGCTCTTTCTCAACCAAGAAGCCTAACCGCTTCACCCAATGCAGGGATATGTCTTCAAATTTCATCATAATAATTGCAAGATACAATAGTTGCTATATACAATCAACTAGAATTTTCACTTGACCTTATCGCAATCTCGCAGTTCACTGCCATTAACATCAACAAATGGAAGGAGGTGATCCAATGTCTAATCATTATTCACAAGAAGGTATGGGCTTTGGAAATGGGGTGAATGTTGCGGGGCCAACGCACCGCTAACTTCCTCTTTTCAAGGGCGCAATACAGCTCTCATCTGTATGCCCGAGGCTCCTTGCCTTTTATAGAATTAATGAGATTGGGTCGTGATCGATGAGGTCACGGCCCTTTTTGCGACTTCAAAGTTACTGAAGCTTGATCAAGACTTTACCTTCCTCAATGATGAGTGCTCAAAGTTGTGTGCCTCAAAGACTTTCTGCTTCTCCAGCCAGTTTGCCCGCTCAAAGGACTTAACCCATCATGTCGTTTGATATCTTGTTTGAACTAGGGCCAATTACCGTAGCTATTGCACTTGGCATCACCATTGTCGCCGGCGTTGTCAAAGGCGCGATTGGCTTTGCCATGCCTTTGATTATTGTATCAGTACTCAGTTCGTTCATTGATCCAAAACTCGCCATTGCCGCTATAATTTTACCTATTGTTGCGAGCAATATATTGCAAACTTTTCGACAAGGCATAGCCCCAGCACTGGCGGCGAGCAAGGAACACTGGCGCTACTTGCTGGTGGTTTGCATCATGATTTTCGTTACCGCGCAATTGGTTCCAATCATTCCGCGAAACCTATTTTACTACGTTCTTGGTGTACCCGTTGTCATACTCTCATTCATACAACTAGTTGGATTGCAACTGACCATCGCTGATCGCCATAAATGGTGGGCGGAATGGCTCATTGCAGCCATTTCCGGCGCATTGGGTGGTCTTGCAGGCACATGGGGTCCTACAACAGTGCTCTATTTATTAGCGATGAAAACCGAAAAACTAAAGCAAATCACGGTGCAAGGCGTAATATATGGATTGGGTTCCATTACCCTGCTGGTTGCCCATATACAATCCGGCATTCTGAACGCACGTACTATTGGTCTTTCGGCCATTTTGGTACCTTTTGCCCTTTTTGGCATGTGGTTTGGATTCAAATTGTTGGATCGTCTAAATCCTGTGCGATTTCGCCAAGCCACGCTGCTTGTGCTCACCCTGGCAGGGTTAAACCTCTTGCGCAAAGGACTTGTGGGCTGAGGATAAACAATACCTATGCCGAAACGCGTACTTACTGCATTTGCATGATCGCCCGCCCCACCATTTGCTGAGCGATCCCCGCGGCGACTTTGAGGTTTACCCCTTGTGCCAATTGCCCCGCGATCGCACTTGCGAGCATGCATCCCGTGCCGCGCATCGTGCCGTCTAAGCGTGTTTGGGTGAATTCAATATGATCCCCCCATGCATCAAATAAGCAATCAGTCGCTTCGCGTCCGCTGCTGTGACCACCTTTGATTAATACATTGGCGGCACCCATGGCGCGAAAATGAAAGGCCTGCTTTTCAAGCGTTGTGTGACAATCGCCAATGGGCACACCCGTAAGCATGGCCGATTCAAGCAAATTGGGCGTCACCACTTCGCAGAGGGGTATTAGGTGGTGTTTCAAGTCCTCTTCGGCCTGAACCTCCAACAAACGCGTGCCCGAAGAGGACACAATTATGGGATCAAGCACAATCGGCACTTTTGCATGTTGTCGCAACACCTCAGCAACCGCGCTGACTGTTTCGTGGCGTCCCAACATACCAATTTTTATGGCATCGCATTGTCCTGATTGCAGAGCACATTCCAGTTGCGCTTTAACCAGTTCGGCGCAGACATGTTCGATTTGGCATACCGCATTATTGGTCTGCGCGGTAACCGCTGTGACCACAGGTAGCCCTTGCACACCAAGCGAGGCCAATGTAGCCGCATCTCTTGATAGGCCTGCCCCGCCACTACTGTCCGTACCCCCAATAATCACTACGCGGGCATTCATCCTGTTGCCACCAACACAATATTGTCCCCGCCTTTTTGCTGCAGCGCCAAACCCGCGTTCCATGCCCTTAAGCCAGTACGGCAAACAATAACGATACGTTCATCCTCAATCGCCAAATTTTCAATATCACCCGCCACCATTTGCTTTGCGTGTGGAACCACAGGAAAGGGCGCTTCTTGGTTCGTGCGCAGCTCAATCACCCGGTCTTTTGGTGAGATTTGAGTTGGCGAAATGAACGTAAAACCATCCAAAGGCTCTGGCGCACGAAGAAAAGAGAACCGCGAGAATTGGAATGTCTTAAAATCGCATCTAAGCATTTGGCCAAGGGGGCTGGGCTTAAGGTCCAGCAAAACATTGATCACCATTTGCGCTTGGAGTGACCCCATCACCCCCACCGCCGCTCCGCTTACCCCCGCGCTTGCGCAGCTTTGCGCAGCCATTGGCAACTGTGGAAACACTGCGCGTATGCTAGGGGCTACGCCACCGCAAAAGCCCCCCACATAGCCCTCAAATCCCAGCACCGATGCGCTAATCAATGCAATATTTTGATCACGACAAAAATCAGAAAGCACATAGGTCACCGCAAAACTATCCGCCGCATCCACCACCACATCTGCATGTTCACAAATGAGTTGCACGTTGGCAGGATCGAGCCGAACAGGGCGCGCAATCACCTCAATGTCTTTATTGTTTTTCCTGATTTTTTGCGCGGCGACTTCGGCCTTTGATTGCCCAATATCGCCCTCGCCGAACAAGGGTTGACGATGCAAATTGCTGAATTCAATCTCGTCGGGATCTACAATATGTAGTTCACCAACGCCGGCGCCCGCCAAATAGCTCAAAATAGGATGCCCAAGCCCCCCGGCTCCAACGATTACAACGCGCGCATTACCCAACTTCTCTTGCCCTACTGAGCCAATTTCTGCCATCTGCATTTGGCGTTGATAGCGGCTCATGAACAATACCGGCGCGTTGTAGCCAACCACTGTTTGGTGCGCTCTTCAGGATCATCATTCAACGTAATATCCGTCACCACCGCCGCGCTGTCAGCTCGATGGTCAAACACCCCTTTGATCCGATCTACATTTAGCCCGCCAATGGCCACCAATGGCACGTCCTCAATATGGGAATTCCATTCGCGCAATCGTGCCAATCCTTGCGGTGCCCAAGGCATTTTCTTCAATATGGTGGGGTAAACAGGCCCCAGCGCTACATAATCGGGATCGTGCGACAAAGCCGCATCAAGCTCTGCATCATCATGGGTCGAAAGCCCTAACCTTATGCCGGCACGGCGAATGGCTTTTACATCTGCATCCGCCAAATCCTCCTGCCCCAGATGCACAAAATGACATTTGAGATCGATCGCTAGTTGCCAATAATCATTCACCACCAGCTGACAATCGTGCGCCGCACAAAATTCACGCGCTCTCTCAATTTCATCCCGCACGATGTGCGGCGGTTGATCCTTGATACGCAATTGCACCAGTTTAACACCTAATGGCACCAGCCGCTCAATCCAAGCGAACCGATCAACGATTAAATAAAACGGATCAAGTTTGACCATCAAAATACCGCCTTGCCTAAAACAGGTGTTGACGGCGCAGCCATCTGATTGGGCAACATTGGTTCGGCTTCATATCCCATGCGCCCTGCTTCCAATGCCTTGGCAAATGCCTGTGCCATCACAACTGGGTCACCTGCCTTCGCCACTGCTGTGTTGAGCAAAACCGCATCAAACCCCATTTCCATTGCCCGTGCGGCATGTGAGGGAACGCCGATCCCGGCGTCGATAATGAGCGGCACATCGTCAAAATGCGCACGCATAGCTTCAAGCCCATAAAGGTTGTTGAGCCCTAATCCGGTACCAATTGGCGCGCCCCAGGGCATCAGCACTTCGCACCCCGCGCGCAGCAAGCGCTCAGC
>NZ_CAKZPW010000269.1:0-4530 GCF_937139385.1 uncultured Maritalea sp.
CGCTGCCGAAAAAAGCTGCAAGCAAAAACGCGCGATCACGCGGTGGCCAAGGCATTGGTTCTGGGGTTAATCAACCCATGATCTACGACAATGCAATGAGCGCGGCTATTCGGGATGTGAGAAGTTGCTGAGATGAATTTTCACAATTCGATAATTGAATTATCTGACTTTGTTCGAGGGGATCATAGTCTGGACAGCGTTTGGCGCAAATGCTCAGAAACATTTGCTGAAGTTGGCATCGACGGGATCGGATATGGCATTATTCCATTTCGCTCCGAGGTATTTTTACAAGGATCAAGCAACGCTGTCATGTTTCGTCATAGTTACCCCCAAGGGTGGGCGGACGACACGGGCCCGCAAGGATTGCTAGACAATGATATCACCGCAACGTTGCTTGTATCTGGGCGTGATGACATGACGTGGGTAGATTCTGACGACTTGTTGGAAACCGCAAACATTCCCACGGAAGACAGACGGCGCTTTGCCACTCAGGACGCGATTGACCGTGCGTACAAGATGAACCAAGGAGTAACGGTGGCCTTGGATATAGATAACACCCACGGCGTTACTTCCGGCATGGGCTTAAGGAATTCGACCATGTCCGACTTGGAGTTTGTTACATTTTGGAACATTCATAGAGGCTATCTCAAAGCAATTTGTTCTATACTCGACACGAGTATCCGCAAAGACCATCTGCCATCCTACGTTGGCCTAACAACAACCGAGCGGGATTGCCTGAATTTTGCGGCGTCTGGACGGCAGTTTGCTGAGATTGAGTATTTGATGCGGCTGAGTGAAGACCAAGTGAAAAAAATATTCTCCCGCTGCCGAAAAAAGCTGCAAGCAAAAACGCGCGATCACGCGGTGGCCAAGGCATTGGTTCTGGGGTTAATCAACCCCTAGATGCACTTATTACGGTATTGGTAAGAATGGTGAAAAGAATAGAATGGTGCCGCCCTTACCAAGGAAATGAATTGCTTTGAGAGAAACTGCACAACACATAGTCTTAGCACTGTCAGATTCTTTGCGCGGCACAACTACATCCGGCCAGGCTTGGACATTATGTCTTCATGCTTATGAGAAGCTCGGTGTTGACGGTATTGGCTATGGTTACATTCCACTAGAAACCGAATTTAACCATCGCACTGCGACAGATGTAACAATATTTAGGCACAGCCACCCTAAAACCTGGGCTGATGCCATAGGTGATCGAGATTTATTGGACGCCGACTTTACATTGCCGCCCCTTCTAAAAGGGGAAAGCGAAATTCGTTGGCATCATGAGCCTGCGCATCTTTTGCAAGCCGAAATTGAGCAAAATCGGACAGATTATCAAACACAATGGGAAATCGATCGGCAGCATGGAATGCACGTCGGCATTACACTGCTGCTCGGGCGCATGTCTGGACAAAATGGTCTTGTCTCTTCTGGCATTGGCCTGAGAACGAGTACAATTGCAGAGCAAGATTTTGAGAAATATTGGGAGCACCATGGTGATTATCTTAAACAAATCAGCGCTCTGTTGGATGCCCAGTTCCGCGTGCAAGCACCAAATGCACTGATCAAGCTCGACCAGTTTGAGATCGATTGTCTAAATTTTGCGGCTGCAGGATTGTACAATCAAGAAATCGCATTTCGCCTCAGAAAAAGTGAGGACCAGATAAAGAAATGCTTTGCCCGCAGCCGAAAGAAGCTGTCGGCCCTTACTCGAGATCACGCCGTTGCCAAAGCACTGTCTATAGGCCTGCTTGCGCCGTAGTTGGCACTTTTTACGGAATTGAACTTCCTTTGAATTTTCGTGAATAATCCTTTGTAAACATTCAAACATGGTGGCCTTGGCCGCTAAGCGTTTGATTTATGCAAAGTATTGGGGACGGTGTGGTTTTAAGATCGATACGAGGTGGCATGGCAATTGGTGCCAGCTGCATTCTTCTAACCGCCTGTGTGACAACTACGCCAAATGTCGCGAATGGAGCTGCTGTTATTTATCCAGCAACCTGTGGGGACATTCCAAAAACTGTGAGGAGCAACGGGGCTCCTCTGTCCCAAGCGATCATAGATGAACTTGCTTCATTCTGGCCACCAGAGCACATGGACTCCCTCAAAAGATTGCAAAAGGTCTTAGATGGTCACGGTTCGCCCCGTGACATTGGTTTTGCCCAAAAGTGCTTTGACGTGACGACAGGTCATACACCCCAACAAGAACTAAACAAAGAACAAGCGCCGGTCGGTTTGCTTGGGCTGCAATAAATCACAACTAGTTTTCTGGAGATCATACGTGAAAAAAACTCTAACAATTGCCGGTTTGCTCGGTGCTACTGTAATGCTTTCAGGCTGTACGGCTCTGAGTGGGCTTTTTGGTGTGGCCGATGTTGGTTCGGGTGGCAACAATTCTGCAACCGTCGTTGATATCGATGGAAATGGTTCCGTATCTGCAGGCGAACGTGCCATGACAGCATATGCTGCGACATATGCGCAAGATGGCTCACCATCCAACGTCCTAAGCGCACAGCAAAGAGCTGCAGGCATTTCGGGTTTTGCGACAGGCAGTGATGGACTTGTTAGTGCGGCTGCAGGTGCCAACGGCTATACAACGGCAAGCGTTCATGTTTCAGACGATAAAAAAACGCTAACGATTACTGTTGACGGCAAAAAACACACCATTTCGGGCGACGGCGTTTCGCACGTGGAAAAAATCAACGGCAAAGACTATCAGGCCTTGGCGTTTGGCTATGGCGACTTATCAAATTCCACAAATGGGACAGATGTTGCTTCAATTCTAAACGGCGATTTTGCTTCACTTGCATTTCTCTTCAAAAACGCAAAAGGCAACGGTCAGAATTACAGCATTCAAACCAATGAGGGCTACACGATGATTGCGACAGGATTGGAGACACCCTTAGACAAACTTCCGTCGCAAAAAGCATCTTATGGTGGAGACTTTTACATCATAACCAACAACGGTGGCGGCGGTTTCGGCAACTTTGATGCCATCGCAGATTTTGGTAACAAGACCATTACAGCGGATACGTCTTACGAAGGCACCAAAAATGGCGGCTTCACCGGCACTATAGCGGGTAATAAGTTTAGCGGCGCAGTCACGTCCATTTCAGATAGGGATTATGAAGGCGATGTGGTTGGGGCTTTCTATGGTCCAAACGCTGAAGAAATTGCCGGTGCCAGCGTTGGCACGATGAACAATGTAGACGCATCCGCGTTCTTCATCGGCAATAAGAAATAAGCCCATCTTAGCAAAAAGAAGTCGTCCGTCATCAAAACCGATGGCGGACGCAACAGGTACGTTTATGTGGGTTATTTTACGCTTTTTCGTTGCACTCGTTGTTGTTGGTAGTGGCTGCATAACTGCATTCGCACAGGGTTATTCGGGTATTACCCATGCCATAGAAAACAAGGACTGGGTAACTGCGTCCAATTTGGCTATTACGTTAGATGAGGAAGCAAAAACCGGCAGCTTCTTTTTTCTATATGTGACAGCAACCAAGTTCTCCGTGGAAGACAACTGCGCCGAGGCAATTCCTATTATCGACGCGCTGAAACAGGCAAAGCCTAGTTTTGCCCCGCTGCATGAACTGGGTTACATCTGCAATACCAAATTGGGAAAAAGCGCTGCGGCTAAATCTGACCTACAAAAACTCGTAGCCATTTTGCCGAACGGGCAAGAACGCGATTTGATCCGAGGTATGCTTGAAGCTGAGCATGCTCGATCCAAAGTTTCGGTCGGTGTTTATGGAAGTGTGACGCCTTCGTCTAATGCGAATAAGCAAACAAGTGTAGGGTACATCAACGGTCTCGAAGTCACTTCGGGTTCGAAGGCCTCCAAGGGTGTCAATGCAACCATTGGGGCAACATTCACCAAGGTTCTAAATCAGACGCAGACCTCCTCCTTTGCCGGAGTTGTTAGAACCGAAATTGGGTATTCCACAGTGGATCAGGTGATTTCCCCCAGGTTGGCGCTTGAAGCACCACTTGCATTTTCAATGAATGAAAACGCATCAGCAGTACTCACGCCATTCATTGATCTTCACTTTCTTGGCACAAAGCATTCGCATACAAAAATTGGAACAAAAGGGATCGTTCGCCAAAAACTTGATGACACCAATTCAATGGCGTACCAAGCTGAGATTTCTAGAAACAATTATGTCGATGCGCACTACCTCAATGGATTTTACTTTCACGGTAGTGTGAGTTGGGAAAGAAATCTGAGCGAAACGACATCGCTTACACTAAGCACAGGACTAAACTCGGTTCTGACTGATCGTGTTGCAAGACAATCGCACAAAATTGAAGCGAAAGCCCGTCTGGAACACAGTGCCGCGAACGGTTTGACTTTTGGCGCGGAGGCATCGGCAGGGGTTCGTTTTCATAATCAACCGGCTCCACTTACAACCACTGGAAACCAGACCGATCAGTTTCTTAGAACCCAATTCGAACTAAGCCACAAAGACATCACTTTCGGCGCTTTTCGCCCAGTTCTTGCCTATACCTTTCAAGTGCAAGAATCCGACAACA